>NZ_JBHWBS010000087.1:17637-24701 GCF_042735655.1 Streptomyces sp. NPDC059567
GCGCTGGCCCCCACGACCGCCCAAACGGGCCGCGTCCCCCCGGTGTAGGGGCGGGGGGCCCGCGGCTTTCTCATGCGTCGGGAGTACCCGGGTCGCGGTGACGGGCCGCGATGCCGAAGCGGCCCTGTTCACCCGGAGCGGACGTGAGGGTGCGGACGGTGGAGACGGAGCTGACCACCTGCCCCTCGGCACCTTCCTGCTCCGCTTCGAGTTTCTCCAGGTCAGCCGCGGAGACCAGCGCCACGAGCGGCTTGCCGTGCCGGGTCACGACGACCCGCTCGTTGCCGTACACCACGCGGTTGATCAGGTCGGCGAGCTCTGCGCGTGCTTGCGTCACCGGAATCTCATAGGCCATGCTCCTCATCTTACGGAATGTACGTCCTGTACATTTTGAACGGAGCAAGGAGGCCGCCCATGGATGCCCGCTACGTCCTTCCCGAGTTCACCGAGCGCACCAGCTTCGGCAGTCGGACCCTCGACCCCTACTCCAAGCTGCTGGAGGAGCGGATCGTCTTCCTCGGGACACCGATCGACGAGATCTCGGCCAACGACGTCATCGCCCAGCTCCTGCACCTGGAGTACGCCGACCCCGACCGGGACATCTCGCTCTACATCAACTCCCCCGGCGGTTCGCTCAGCGCGATGTCCGCGATCTACGACACGATGCAGGTCGTCACCTGCGACGTGGAGACCACCTGCCTCGGCCAGGCCGCGTCCACCGCCGCCGTACTGCTCGCGGCCGGCGCGCCCGGAAAGCGGCTCGCGCTGCCCGGCGCCCGGGTCGTGCTCCAGCAGCCCACGATGGACGAGCCGTTGCAGGGGCAGCCCAGCGATCTCGACATCCAAGCCCGGGAATTGCTCCGGCTGCGCGCGATGGTCGCCGGGATGCTGGCCACCCACACCGGACGGAGCCGCGAGCGGATCGACGCCGACATCGACCGCACCACGATCCTCGACGCGCCGGCCGCCACCGCGTACGGCCTGGTGGATCACGTGATCCAGAACCGAGGGGCGTCCGGCGGCGCCGGGGCGAGGTGAGCCGGGGATGGTTCCCGAGCTGCCGCCGCTGCCCGCGCTGACGCGTGCCGAGGGCGAGTTCGTCGACGCCTATCTCGAAGTCGTCGATCTCCTGGGGCGAATCAATCCATCCAGGTCATTGCATACTTATGGGGCGCTACGGGCGGCTCAGGCCCTGGTGGGACGGGCGACCGCCCTGCGCGACGCCCTGACGGTGATGCATGTGCGCGGTGAGACCGAGGTACATGCGGACACATTGGCCCGCGCGCTGCGGGTGTTGGACGGAGAGCGGCGCGCGGAGCGCGTCACCGTGCCCGGGACACGCGCGAGTTGACATACCCGCGTGTCGTGTCGAGGTCCACTCGGCCCATCACAACCATGGAAATCCTCCCTCGTTCGGCGTAGTCGACGAATCGACATATGTGCGGGGTGAGTTGCGCAACAGGTGTACGCATCTGGCGGAATCCGGCGTTTCTCCCCTGGTACGGGGCTCGTCGGCCAAACCTCAGACGATCACGAAACATGTCTGTCCACCCGAATGGATCAGTCGTGAGGAGCCTCACATAACGTCGTTTCAACTCGGATTTCGCCCTGGATGTGGGTCAAGATCCCTCACGACGACAAGCCCCCGCCACCACGGCGGGGCGGTCCGGGCGGACGCCGAGTCCTGCCGCTGTCCCGGATGTCTGGTCGACAGGAGTGGATCGGCAGGAGTGGAGGACCCGAGCAGTACGGGACGACCGAGCAGTGGGCCGTTCCTCGGGGTGAAGCCGCAGCCGCGGCCGGGCAACTTCGCCAGTCCGAACCCGACAGGTCATCCTTCACAGGCGGCTGACGAAGGGTTGCGCATGACTGCGCAGATTCATGTCCCGTCCCTGCTGTCCCGGGCCGGAGCCGTCTCGGCTCTCACCCTCGCCGCCGTCGGCGGCACGATGCTGGCGCCGGGCGCCGCCTCGGAGGCCCAGGCCGCGACCGCGCATGCCGGCAAGGCGCTGAGCGTCGCGGCGGCCAAGAAGGGATCGCCCTACAGGTACGGAGCGTCAGGACCGACCCGGTTCGACTGCTCGGGGCTCACGCTCTATTCGTTCAAGAAGGCGGGCAAGTCGCTGCCCCGTACCGCGCAGCAGCAGTACAACAAGACCCGGCACATCTCCGCCTCCAGTAGGCAGAAGGGTGACCTGGTCTTCTTCCACGCGGGTGGACGGGTGTACCACGTGGGCATCTACGCCGGGAACAACAAGATCTGGCACTCGCCCAAGACGGGCTCCTGGGTGAAGCTCGACAGGATCTGGTCGTCCAAGGTGTATTACGGCCGGGTCCGATGATCGGGTGACCGGCTGACCTCGTGACCGGGGCCGTCACGGGGGTGCGGTGGCGCCGCCGCACCCTCACGCACCGGCCTCGGGTCCTTGCGAGGGGAGCCGACGGCAGGATCGGGCCGGACACGCCCTAGCTCAAGGAGGCGGGGAGCCTGTTCGGCGCGGCCGTCCAGGGGAGGTTGATCCAGACCGTCTTGCCGCCCTCGCTGGTCGGGGTGACCGAGAGCCGGCCGCCCGCCTCCGCGGTCAGGAAACGGATGATCACCATCCCTCGGCCGTTGTCCTGCTGCACCGCCGCCGGCAGCCGCTTGGGCCAGCGGGGGTGGCTGTCGGTGACGCCGATGTGGAGCTGTTCCTCACGCTCCAGACGGACGTCGACGGTGAAGGTGGGCGACTGCCCGAAGGTGTGCTGGACGGCGTTGGTGGCCAGTTCCGAGACGATCAGCCGGACCGTGTCGGCGGTGTCGCCGGCCTCGGCGAGCCCCCAGCCGGTCAGGATGTCGGCGACGTATCTGCGGGCGGCGGACACCGAGGCGGGATCGCTCGGCAGAGTGACGGTTGCTTCCTGGTGGTCTGCCATGGCGACGCTGTCCCTTTCCCACCGGGCCCGGCCCGGATTGCGCTACGCGTCAGAGTGCCACCGATCGTGCCGCCCCGTATGGCGATCCACCAAGATATGTGCATATTTGTCGCTCGAAGCGGTGAACTCTGCTACGGGAGACCGTATTTGGGCGGCCGGGCTGGTGCGGTCAGCGAGCCGGCGGTGCGGTGCGCACGATCGTTTCCACCGCCCGGTCGATCTGCGCGTCCGTCAGATCCGCGCGGGCCGTCAGGCGCAGTCGCGAGATGCCGTCCGGGACCGACGGGGGCCGGAAGCAGCCCACGGCGAGGCCCAGTTCGCGGCAGTCGGCCGCCCACCGCAGCGCGGCCTCGGGCGAGGGGGCGCGCACCGACACGACGGCCGCGTCCGGGCGTACGGCGGTCAGTCCGGCCTCGGTGAGCATCCGGTGCAGCGTGGTGGCGACGGTACGCGCGCGCTCGGCGAGGCCGGGCTCGCCGTGGATCAGCCGCAGGCTCGCGAGGGCGGCGCCCGCGGCGGCCGGGGCGAGACCGGTGTCGAAGATGAACGTCCGGGCCGCGTTGACCAGGTGCTCGACGACCCGGGCGGGGCCGAGTACGGCACCCCCCTGGCTGCCGAGCGACTTGGAGAGGGTGAGGGTGGCGACGACGTCCTCGTCGCCGGCGAGACCCGCGGCGGCCAGGGCTCCCCGGCCGCCGTCGCCGAGCACGCCCAGGCCGTGGGCGTCGTCCACGACGAGCGCGGCGCCGTGGGTGCGGCAGGCGTCGGCGATCTCGGTCAGTGGGGCCTTGTCGCCGTCCACGGAGAAGACGGAGTCGGTGACGGCGAGGGCCCGGCGGCCCTCATGTGCCCGGAGGGTCTTGCGTACCGCTTCGGGGTCCGCGTGCGGGACCACGGCCGTCTCGGCGCGCGAGAGCCGGCAGCCGTCGACGATCGAGGCGTGGTTGCCCGCGTCCGAGACGATCAGCGAGTCGCGGCTGCTCAGCGCGGTGAGCGCGGCGAGGTTGGCGGTGTAGCCGGAGGAGAAGACGAGGGCCGCCTCGAAGCCGCAGAACTCGGCGAGTTCGCGCTCCAGGCGGGTGTGCAGCCGGGTGGTGCCGGTGACGAGGCGGGAGCCGGTGGCGCCCGCGCCCCAGCGCCGTGCCGCCTCGGCCGCCGCCTCCGTGATCTCCGGCCGGCGGGTCAGTCCGAGGTAGTCGTTGCTCGCGAGGTCGAGCAGGTCCGATTCGGCTGCGCGGGGCCTGAGCGTGCGGACGAGCCCCGTCCGCTCGCGGCGGCGTGCCTCGGCGTCGGTCCAGTCGAAGGCGGTCCCGCGCGTGTCCTCGTCCCGGTGCATGGGGCAGATCCTTTTGTAGGCAGCGCACAGACCCTAACCGCCCGGGGCCGAGGTCAGGGTGTGGCCATGCACACACCTCAAACGGCCTCGTTTGTTCGGATCCTCCTTGGCCGCGAGGTGTGCCGTAGGCGAGGATCACCCTTTATGGACCTGCTGAACACGCTGGTGGAGAAGGGGCTGCGGCGCGAGCTGCCGAGCCGTGAAGAAGCGCTCGCCGTGCTGGCGACCTCCGACGACGAACTGCTCGATGTGGTGGCCGCGGCCGGCAAGGTACGCCGCCAGTGGTTCGGGCGTCGGGTGAAGCTGAACTACTTGGTCAATCTGAAGTCCGGGCTGTGCCCGGAGGACTGCTCGTACTGTTCCCAGCGGCTCGGCTCGACGGCCGGGATCCTCAAGTACACCTGGCTGAAGCCGGACGAGGCGTCCCAGGCGGCCGCCGCCGGTGTCGCGGGCGGTGCGAAGCGGGTCTGTCTGGTGGCGAGCGGCCGTGGGCCGACGGACCGGGACGTGGAGCGGGTCGGCAAGACCATCGAGGCGATCAAGGAGCAGAACGAGGGCGTCGAGGTCTGCGCGTGCCTCGGTCTGCTCTCTGACGGCCAGGCGGAGCGGCTGCGCGAGGCGGGCGCCGACGCGTACAACCACAACCTGAACACGTCCGAGGGGACGTACGGGGAGATCACGACCACCCACACCTACCAGGACCGGGTGGACACCGTGCAGAAGGCGCATGCCGCCGGTCTGTCGGCGTGCTCCGGTCTGATCGCGGGCATGGGCGAGAGCGACGAGGACCTGGTCGACGTCGTCTACGCGCTGCGCGATCTCGACTCGGACTCGGTGCCGGTGAACTTCCTGATCCCGTTCGAGGGCACCCCGCTCGCGAAGGAGTGGAACCTCACCCCGCAGCGCTGCCTGCGGATCCTGGCGATGGTCCGGTTCGTCTGCCCGGACGTGGAGGTCCGGATCGCGGGTGGCCGCGAGGTGCACCTGCGCTCGATGCAGCCGCTCGCGCTGAACATCGCGAACTCGATCTTCCTCGGCGACTATCTGACGAGCGAGGGCCAGGCCGGTCAGGCGGACCTCGACATGATCGCGGACGCGGGCTTCGAGGTGGAGGGCGCGGGCACGACGACGCTGCCCAAGCACCGCGCGGACGCGCTCGCGGCGGCGGGTGCCGCCGGTGGGTGCGGCTCCTCGGCGTCGGCCGGCTGCGGTTCGCAGGCCGAGGCGGGTGCGGGCTGCGGTTCGCACGCCGAGGCGGGCGGCGGCTGTGGGCCGTGCGGTGGCCACGCGCCGCAGGCGCAGGCCCCGGAGGCCGAGCCGGCCGAGGTGCCGGGAGCCCGTACGGACCTGGTGGCGGTACGTCGACGCGGCGCCGGGACGGAGCTCGCGCCGAATGCGTAACGAGGAACTGCTCGCCCTGGACCGGGCGCACGTCTGGCATCCGTACGCGCCCATGCCGGGCCGTACGGACCCGCTGGTCGTCGCGTCCGCGTCCGGGGTACGGCTCCGGCTCGCCGAACCCGTGCACGGTCAGGACGAGTTGATCGACGGCATGTCCTCGTGGTGGTCCGCGATCCACGGCTACAACCACCCCGTGCTCAACGAGGCGGCGCGCGGCCAGCTGGACCGGATGAGCCACGTCATGTTCGGCGGGCTCACCCACGAGCCGGCCGTCCGGCTCGCCACCCGTCTGGTGGAGATCACTCCCGCACCGCTCCGGCATGTCTTCCTCAGCGACTCGGGCTCGGTCTCCGTCGAGGTCGCGGCCAAGATGTGTCTGCAGTACTGGCGCTCGGTGGGCCGGCCCGAGAAGCAGCGGATGCTGACCTGGCGCGGCGGCTACCACGGCGACACCTGGCAGCCGATGTCGCTGTGCGACCCCGAGGGCGGGATGCACCAGCTGTGGTCGGGCGTGCTCCAGCAGCAGGTCTTCGTGGACGCGCCGCCCACCACGTACGAGGAGTCGTACGCCGAGATGCTGCGGGGGCAGATCGCGCTCCACGCGGACGAGATCGCCGCGGTGATCGTGGAGCCGGTGGTGCAGAACGCGGGCGGGATGCGGTTCCACCCGCCCGAGTACCTGCGGGTCCTGCGCGAGGCGTGCGACGAACACGGCGTGCTCCTGATCTTCGACGAGATCGCGACCGGGTTCGGGCGCACGGGCACGCTGTTCGGCGCCGACCATGCCGGGATCTCGCCCGATGTGATGTGTGTGGGCAAGGCGCTGACCGGCGGCTATCTGTCGATGGCGGCGACGCTCTGCACGACGCGGATCGCCGAGGGGATCTCGCTCGGCGAGGTTCCGGTGCTCGCCCACGGGCCGACGTTCATGGGCAACCCGCTGGCCTCGGCCGTGGCCCTGGCGTCGATCGACCTGCTGATGTCGCAGGACTGGGCGCTGGAGGTCAAGCGGATCGAGACGGGGCTCCGCGAGGGTCTCGCCGAGGCCGCCTCGCTGCCCGGTGTCCGGGACGTGCGGGTGCTCGGCGCCATCGGCGTCGTCCAGCTCGACCACGATGTCGACATGGCCGCGGCCACGGAGGCGGCGGTCCGGGCGGGCGTGTGGCTGCGGCCGTTCCGCGACCTGATCTACACGATGCCGCCGTTCGTGACCGGCGACGCGGACCTGGCCCGTATCTGCGCCGCGGTGCGCGCGGCCGCGGTCGCGGGCTGACCGACCGGGCCGCGCCGCCCGGAGCAACGGAAGCCGGCCCGTATCGGTGCCCTTCGGGGCCCCGGGAGGGACGGCGGGCCCCACGCACCCACCCCCCCTGTGGTTTTATAAAAAAACCGACCCCCCTAGACAGGTTAA
>NZ_JBHWBS010000087.1:24711-25774 GCF_042735655.1 Streptomyces sp. NPDC059567
GGGCGGGGGGGGGGGGCGCCCCCCGGGGGGGGCCCCGGGGGGTCATCGGCCGCCCGGCGGGTTGGGGGGCCTGGGGGGCCCGGGGGGGGCCCGCCGCGCCAGACGACCCCACGACCATGCGGGCGCGGGGGCTCAGAGAGGATGCGACACACCATGACCGTCATCGTCGTCAGCGGTACGGGTACGGAGATCGGCAAGACGATCGTGACGGCCGCCGTGGCCGCCGTGGCCACGGCTCAGGGCCGGTCGGTGGCCGTGCTCAAGCCCGCCCAGACCGGGGTCGAGCCGGGCGAGCGCGGGGACGCGGACGAGGTCGTACGGCTCTCCGGGGCGCGGACCTCGGCCGAACTGGCGAGGTTCCCCGAGCCGTTGGCGCCCGCCACGGCCGCCCGCCGGGCGGGCATGTCGCCGGTCGGGCCGCAGGAGGTCGCCGAGGCGGCCGCGAAGCTGGCCACCGAGCACGATCTGGTCCTGGTGGAGGGCGCGGGCGGGCTGCTGGTCCGGTTCGACGAGGAGGGCGGCACCCTCGCCGACGTGGCCCGTCTGCTCGGCGCCCCGGTGCTCGTCGTGGTGCCCGCCGGGCTCGGCACGCTCAACACCACCCGGCTCACCGCGGAGGCGCTCACGGCGCGCGGCATCGAGCAGCTCGGTGTCGTCGTCGGCAGCTGGCCGACCGTCCCGGACCTGGCCTCGCGCTGCAATCTGGCCGAACTGCCGGAGATGGCCGGGGCGCCGCTGCTCGGTGCCGTACCGGAGGGCGCGGGCGGTCTCGATCCGGCCGCGTTCCGGGCACGCGCGGGCGAGTGGCTGGCCCCGGCGCTCGGCGGGGTCTGGGACGCCGAAGGGTTCACCGCGAGCGCCCGCCCCTGACCTCCGTAAGCTGGATCCATGCGCGCACACGTTTCGGAGATCGTTTTCGACTGCGCCGATCCGGCGGCCCTGGTGCGGTTCTGGGCCGGCCTCCTCGGCGGGGGGGGGGGGGGGCGGGGCGGGCGCGCGGGGGGCGGGGGGACCCCCCCCCAAGGGAAGGGGTTGCCTCGATCGCGGGCGGCCAGGCGGTGGG
>NZ_JBHWBS010000087.1:25784-34140 GCF_042735655.1 Streptomyces sp. NPDC059567
CCCCTCCGCCCCCGCCCGCCCGGGTCGCCCACACCCAGCCCCCCCCCGCCCGGGCGCCGCCGCGCGGGGGCGCGCCCGGCCCCCCCCCCGGGGCGGGCCCGCCCCCCCGGCCCCCCGACTGGTCGTACGTCGCACCGCCCGGTTTCGTACGGGTTGCCTTCCAGCAGGTGCCCGAGGGCAAGGTCGCCAAGAACCGGCTCCATCTGGATCTGGAGGCGCCCGAGCTGGACGCGGCGGCCGACGAGGCGACCGCCCTCGGCGCGTCCCGCGTCGGTGGCATCGTCACCGACCCGCAAGGGGCCTTTCAGGTGATGCGCGACCCCGAGGGCAACGAGTTCTGCTTCGTGTCGGGCTGAGAAGGGCGGTACGCGGGCAGAATCCTCCCGTCCGTCCGTGTCTGCGCCGTCGAGCGTCGGAGGAGGAGGTCCGCGTATGTCCGCGCGTTCCACCCGGGTCCCCCGGGACGCCGTCCACCATCCCCTCTTCGCGCGCTTCTACGCGCGGTTCAGCGTCTCCGCGGATACGAAGGGCGGCATCGGCGCCCTGCGTACGGAGCTGCTGACCGGCCTGTCCGGCCGGGCCATCGAGATCGGCGCCGGGAACGGGCTGAACTTCGCGCACTATCCGGGCACCGTGTCCGAGGTCGTGGCCATCGAACCCGAGCGCCATCTGCGGACGTTGGCGGCCGATGCCGCCCTGCGCGCCGATGTGCCGGTGGATGTGGTGCCCGGTGCGGCGGAGGCGCTCCCGGTGAAGAGCGAGGCGTTCGACGCGGCGGTGGCCTCGCTGGTGCTGTGCACGGTACGCGATGTACCGAGGGCGCTCGCCGAGCTGCACCGCGTGCTGCGCCCGGGTGGTGAACTGCGCTTCTTCGAGCACGGGTTGGCGCCGACGCCCGGGATGGCGCGGACCCAGCGCGCCCTGGACCGCACGGTGTGGCCGTTGCTGTTCGGCGGCTGCCACACGGCGCGCGATCCACTGGCGGCGATCGAGGCGGCGGGGTTCGAACCGATCACGTACCGCGCGTTCACCGTGCCGGAGAAGGGGACCCGACTCCCCTCCTCGTACTGCGTGTTGGGCTCGGCACGACGGATCTGAGGGGCTGTCGGCTCAGCGGCTCCACTGACGCAGCTCGGCGGCGATGACGCGGACGTCGGCCTCGCCCTTCTTGACCAGGCGGGCCAGATCGCGGACCTGTTCGGGCGAGGTGACGACCTTCAGACCACTGGCGACGAGATAGCCGTAGGCCACGGCGGAGGCGAACATCGCGTTGGAGTGCTCCAAGGCAGGGATGTGCAGCAGGAGTTGGAGCAGGGCGGCGGCGCGGGCGTGCGGGTCGCTGTAGACGGGCACGCCGAAGATCTCGGCGTCGTGCCGGCCGACCGCGGCGACGAGCGCGCCCCAGTCGGTGACCTGGGGGTCGCCGGGCGTCTGGTGTTCGGCGACCATGAGCAGCCAGGAGATGTCGACCGTGAGGCTCATGCGGTGCGGTCACGCTCCGAGGCGAACTCCTCGGCGAACACGCCCTCGTACTGCTTCATGAAGTCGGCGGCCGCCTCGACGAAGGCCCGCCCCGACTCGCCCGCGTCCTGCTGGACGAGCTCCTCGATATAGCGGTTGACGCTCACTCCGCGCTGTTGTGCCCGTCGGCGGGCCGTGTCGGCGGTAGTTTCGTCCACACGTACGTTCAGCTGAGTCTTGGCCACACGACCACGCTAGCGCCGGTGCGCTAGCACCGACAAGGGGAGCCGCCATGGCATTACCGTTCCGCTTCGCGGTCACCATGCTGACGCCCGGGACCGGCGAGGAGTGGCGCGCACGCTGCCGCCGCGCCGAGGATCTCGGCTACGACCTGATCCTCGTCCCGGACCATCTGGGGATGCCCGCCCCCTTCCCCGCCCTGGTGGCCGCGGCCGAGGCCACGACCCGGCCGCGCGTGGGGACCTTCGTACTCGACGCGGGTTTCTGGAATCCGGCCCTGCCGGCCCGCGAGGTCACCACGACGGCCGCCCTGACCGGGGGCCGACCGCTTCGCTCCGGCCGAGCTGAATCTGCTGCTCCAGCGGGTCGTCGTGACCGAGGACCGGGCCGCGGCGGTGGCGGTCTTCCTGCCGTAGGTGTCGCATCTGAGCGAGGAGCAGGTGCTGGAACTCCCCCTGCTCGCCATCGGCAGCGTGCGGGAGATCGCCGACCAGTTGCGCGAGCAGCGCGCGGTACGGGTTCTCGTATCTCACGGTCCTGGACGACGCCATGGAGACGTTCGGACCGGTGATCGAGGAGCTGCGCACGGGCTGACGCGGCCCCGGGCACGCTAGGCGCAGGAGGGGCACAGTCCTCGGTAGGTGACCTCGACCTCGGACACCGCGAAGCCGAACCGCTCCTCCGCCGGGAGGTCGGCCAGGAGATCGCCGGTCGGGTGGACGTCACGGATGGTGCCGCAGCCGGCGCAGACCAGGTGCTGGTGCGGCTGGTGCGCGTTCGGGTCGTAGCGCTTCGCGCGGCCTTCGGTGGAGACCTCGATGACCTCGCCGAGGGAGACCAGCTCTCCCAGGGTGTTGTAGACCGTCGCCCGGGAGATCTCGGGCAGCCGCTGAGCCGCGCGGACGTGCACCTCGTCGGCCGTGAGGTGCACGTGGTCGCCGTCGAGGACCTCCGCGACGACCCGCCGCTGCGAGGTCATCCGCCAGCCACGCCCACGCAGTCGCTCCAGCAGGTCGCTCATGTCGGTTCACCCATTCAGCTCGGACTTCGGCGGGACACGCGACGTTCACCAAGGGACGTCAGGCTTCCGATGGGATAGAGAGTTGGCGTTCTTCTTGACTTGGACTCTGTCTATCGTAGGATCTATTCCGGCAATAGCCAAGGGACAAGATGGCTCCGGTCGGGTGACACAACCACCTCCGGGGTCGCCTCGGCCGAGCACCGCGATCCGCCCCGTCCGGAAGGATTCCCATGTCCGAGAACCACGATGCAGTCGTCACCGACGCGAAAGCCGAGGGAGCGGGTGGCTGCCCGGTCGCGCACACCGCGCGTGCCGCGCACCCGACCCAGGGCGGCGGAAACCGCCAGTGGTGGCCGGAGCGGCTCAATCTGAAGATCCTTGCCAAGAACCCCGCCGTGGCGAACCCGCTCGGTGAGGAGTTCGACTACGCCGAGGCGTTCAAGGCCCTCGACCTCGCGGCCGTCAAGCGCGACATCGCGGAGGTCCTCACCACCTCGCAGGACTGGTGGCCCGCGGACTTCGGCAACTACGGCCCGCTCATGATCCGTATGGCCTGGCACAGCGCCGGTACGTACCGCATCAGCGACGGCCGCGGCGGCGCCGGCGCCGGCCAGCAGCGCTTCGCGCCGCTGAACAGCTGGCCGGACAACGGCAACCTCGACAAGGCCCGCCGCCTGCTGTGGCCGGTCAAGCAGAAGTACGGCCAGTCCATCTCCTGGGCCGACCTCATGATCCTCACCGGCAACGTCGCCCTGGAGTCGATGGGCTTCGAGACCTTCGGCTTCGCCGGCGGCCGCGCCGACGTGTGGGAGCCCGACGAGGACGTCTACTGGGGCCCCGAGACCACCTGGCTCGGCGACGAGCGCTACACCGGTGACCGCGAGCTGGAGAGCCCGCTCGGCGCGGTCCAGATGGGCCTCATCTACGTCAACCCCGAGGGCCCCAACGGCAACCCGGACCCGATCGCCGCGGCCCGCGACATCCGCGAGACCTTCCGCCGCATGGCGATGAACGACGAGGAGACCGTCGCCCTCATCGCCGGTGGCCACACCTTCGGCAAGGCGCACGGCGCCGGCCCGGCGGAGAACGTCGGCGCCGACCCCGAGGCCGCGCCGCTCGAGGCCCAGGGCCTCGGCTGGGCGAACACGTACGGCACCGGCAAGGGCGGCGACGCGATCACCAGTGGCCTCGAGGTCACCTGGACCACCACGCCCGCGCAGTGGAGCCACGACTTCTTCAAGCACCTCTTCGAGTACGACTACGAGCTCACCAAGAGCCCGGCCGGTGCTCACCAGTGGGTGGCGAAGAACTCCGAGGAGATCATCCCCGACGCCCACGACGCGTCGAAGAAGCACCGCCCCACCATGCTCACCACCGACCTGTCGCTGCGCTTCGACCCGGTCTACGAGCAGATCTCGCGCCGCTTCTACGAGAACCCGGAGCAGTTCGCGGACGCCTTCGCCCGCGCCTGGTACAAGCTGACGCACCGCGACATGGGCCCGGTCGTGCGCTACCTCGGCCCGGAGGTCCCCTCCGAGGTGCTGCTGTGGCAGGACCCGCTGCCGGCGCGCGAGGGCGAGCTGATCGACGCCGCGGACATCGCCTCCCTCAAGGAGCGGATCCTCGGCTCGGACCTCACGGTCACCCAGCTGGTCTCCGCGGCCTGGGCCGCGGCCTCCTCCTTCCGCGGCAGCGACAAGCGCGGCGGCGCCAACGGCGCCCGCATCCGCCTGGAGCCGCAGCGCAACTGGGAGGTCAACAACCCGGACGAGCTGGCGCAGGTGCTGCGTACGCTCGAGGGCGTCCAGGAGTCCTTCAACTCCGCGGGCGGCAAGCAGGTCTCGCTGGCCGACCTGATCGTGCTCGCGGGCTCCGCGGCCGTCGAGAAGGCGGCCAAGGACGGCGGCTTCGACGTCGAGGTGCCGTTCACGCCGGGCCGTGTCGACGCCACGCAGGAGCAGACGGACGTCGAGTCGTTCGCCGCGCTCGAGCCGGCCGCCGACGGCTTCCGCAACTACGTCGGCAAGGGCAACCGCCTGCCGGCCGAGTACCTGCTGCTCGACAAGGCGAACCTGCTGACCCTGAGCGCCCCCGAGCTGACGGTCCTCGTCGGTGGCCTCCGTGTCCTGGGTGCCAACCACGCCCAGTCCAAGCACGGCGTCCTGACGAACAAGCCGGGCACGCTGTCCAACGACTTCTTCGTCAACCTGCTCGACCTGGGCACGACGTGGAAGTCGACGTCCTCGGCTCAGGACGAGTTCGAGGGCCGCGACGCGGCGGGCGAGGTCAAGTGGACCGGCACCCGTGCCGACCTGGTCTTCGGCTCGAACTCCGAGCTCCGCGCGCTCGCCGAGGTCTACGCGAGCGACGACGCGAAGGAGAAGTTCGTGAACGACTTCGTCGCCGCGTGGACGAAGGTCATGGAGCTGGACCGGTTCGACCTCGTCTGATCGTGAAGCCCCGGCCCTGAGTCCCCGGCCGTGACGTCCAGGCCTGCCCCTTCGGGCAGGCCTGGACTGCTGTCCGCCCGTATGGCGAAACACGGTCGACGGCGGCCGGAACCGGTGGTGGGATGCGGATCATGACCGAACCGCGCATCCGGACCGCCACCCCGGCCGACCTCGACACCGTCCTCGCCTTCTGGAAGGTGGCCGCCGAGGGCACCAGCATCAGCGACGACCGGGACGGGGTCGAGCGGCTCGTGGCCCGCGACCCCGAGGCCCTGGTCCTCGCCGAGCGCGGCGACGAGCTCGCCGGCACGGTGATCGCCGGCTTCGACGGCTGGCGCTGTCACCTCTACCGGCTCGCCGTCCACCCGGACCACCGCCGCCGGGGCGTGGGCGGGGCGCTGCTCGCGGCGGCCGAGGAGCGCTTCGTACGGCTCGGCGGGCGGCGGGCCGACGCCATGGTCCTCGACCACAACGAACTCGGGCAGCACGCCTGGCGTGCGGCGGAGTACGGCCCGGAGCAGCAGTGGACCCGCTGGGTGAAGCCGCTGCCTGCCATCCCCCGCGGGGGAGAGCAGCTTTGCCCGTCCTTTACCATGAGTACTTCTTCCTTCCCGCACGATCGAAAGGTGTGAGCGTCCGCCCATGGGCGAGCCTCCCAGTACCAAGCGCGCGATCCCTCTGCCCGTGACTGACCATGGGACGGAGGTGAACCGATGATCGAAGTGCTCCTGCTCGTGGTGGCGCTGCTGCTCTCGCTCGCATGCGGTGCCTTCGTCGCGGCCGAGTTCTCGCTCACCACGGTCGAGCGGTCCGAGCTCGAACAGGCGGTGGAGCGGGGCGAGCGGGGCGCGGCGAGCGCGCTCAAGGCCGTCAAGTCGCTCACCTTCCAGCTCTCCGGCGCCCAGCTCGGCATCACCGTCACCAACCTGATCGTCGGCATGCTCTCCGAGCCCTCGATCGCCAAGCTGATCCGCGGTCCGCTGGAGGACCTCGGCATCTCCTCGTCCGTCGCCTCCTCGGTCGCTCTGGTCATCGGCACCGCCCTGTCGACCGTCGTCCTGATGGTCGTCGGCGAGCTGGTCCCGAAGAACTGGGCGATCTCCTCGCCGCTGGCGATCGCCAAGCGGGTCGCCACACCGCAGCGGGTCTTCACCGCGGCCTTCAAGCCGCTGATCAGCCACCTCAACAACACCGCGAACCGGATCCTGCGACGGCTCGGCATGGAGCCGACCGAGGAGCTGGCCTCGGCGCGCTCCCCGAAGGAGCTCGTCGCGCTGGCCCGCCACTCCGCCAAGGAGGGCGCCCTGGAGGCGGACACCGCCGAACTGTTCGTGCGGACGCTGAACCTGGCCGAGCTGACCGCGGAGAACGTGATGACCCCGCGCGTCCAGGTCACCGCCCTGGAGGTGCAGGCCACCGCGGAGGACGTCGCCAACGCGACCCGCGCCACCGGCCTGTCCCGCTTCCCCGTCTACCGGGGCAGCCTCGACGCGGTGGTCGGGATCGCCCACATCAAGGACGTCCTGGCGATACCGGCCGACGAGCGGCCCCGCCGCCGCATCGGGGACATGCTGCGCGAGCCGCTGCTCGTCCCGGAGACCCTGACCGTCGACCGGCTGCTCGACCGGCTGTCCGGCAAGCAGACGATGGCGGTCGTCATCGACGAGTACGGCGGTACGGCCGGCGTCGCGACGCTGGAGGACATCGTCGAGGAGGTCGTCGGCGAGGTGCGCGACGAGCACGATCCGCACGAGACGCCCGACCTCGCGCGGGCGGGCGTGGACGCGGACGGGCGTGAGCTCTGGTCCGCCGACGGCGCCGCGCGCACCGACCAGCTGGAGGCCATCGGCCTGCGGGTGCCGGACGGACCGTACGAGACCCTGGCGGGTGTCCTCGCCACCGCCCTGGGGCGGATCCCCACCGTCGGCGACAGCGTGGAGCTGGCCGGCTGGGAGCTTGACGTGGTGGACGCCTCCGGGCGCCGGGCCGCGCGGGTGCTGATGCACGCGCCGTCCGGCGAGGGGTCCCAGGAGACCGGGGAGACGGGCCGATGATCGCGATCCAGCTACTGATCGGCTTTCTGACCCTGGTCGTGAACGCCTTCTTCGTCGGCGCGGAGTTCGCCCTGATCTCCGTACGCCGCAGTCAGATCGAGCCCGCGGCCGAGGCCGGGGACCGGAAGGCGCGCAGCGTCATCTGGGGTCTCGAGCACGTCTCGGCGCTGCTCGCCGCGGCACAGCTCGGCATCACGCTGTGCACCCTGGTGCTCGGCATCGTCGCCGAGCCCGCCATCGCGCATCTGCTCGAACCCGTCTTCGACGCGGTCGGCGTGCCGCACGGCCTGGTGCACCCGATCTCGTTCGTGATCGCGCTGGCCGTGGCGACCTATCTGCACATGCTGCTCGGCGAGATGGTCCCGAAGAACATCGCGCTGGCCGAGCCGACCCGCTCGGCGCTGATCCTCGGCCCGCCGCTGGTGGCGATCGCCCGGGCGCTGCGTCCGGTGATCTTCACGATCAACGCCTTCGCCAACGCGATCCTGAAGCTGCTGCGGGTGGAGGTCAAGGACGAGGTCTCGGCGACCTTCTCGGACGACGAGCTGGCCAGGATGGTCACCGACGCGGGCGTCACCGGTCTGCTCGACGACCGCACGGCGGAGCGTCTGCACGACGCCCTCGAACTGGGCCGCCGCCCGGTGCGGGACGTGGTCATGCCGGTGGAGAGGGTCGTGTACGCGGCGGTCGGCACGACGCCGGAGGAGCTGGAGGAGCTGTCCGCCGCGTCGGGCTTCTCCCGCTTCCCGGTGGTCGACACGGGCCGCCGGATCCTGGGCTATCTGCATGTGAAGGACGCCTTGGACGCGACACCGCGCGACCTGCCCTTCCCGGTCGCGGCCATGCGGCCGATCGCCCGGGTCCGGGCGGCCACGCCGATGGACGACGTACTGACGGCGATGCGCCGCAGCCGTACGCACCTGGCGGCGGTCCTGGACGAGGACGGGAAGCTGACCGGCCTGGTCACGATGGAGGACGTCCTGCGGGAGCTGGTCGGGCGCCCTGCGGCTCCGTAACGCTGAGGGTCCGGGGTGGGCGCGGGGCGGGAGCGGGCCGGGGGCCCGCGGGGGGGGCGCGCCACCCCCAACCACGCAGGATGTGGGCGGGCGCGGTGGTGGTGGGGGCGAGAA
>NZ_JBHWBS010000088.1:0-32900 GCF_042735655.1 Streptomyces sp. NPDC059567
CCCCGCGTGCCGCCCGTTTTGCTGCGGCCCCGGGGGCCGGCGCGCTCGTCCCCGGGGTCGTGGGGGCGGGGGGGGGCGGCGGCCCCGGCCCCGCCGGGGGGGGGCGCCCCCCCCCCACCACTCGCGTGACGGTCACGCGGGGCCCCTGGCTCCGCGGGCTTCGAGGGGCGTGAACGTGAAGGAGAACGTGGCGGGGGCGGCGTCCAGCCGGTACCGCGGCAGGACCCCCGGGCCGCAGGACTGTGAGCCGATGCCCTGCTGGGCGTGGTCGAGGGTGAGCCAGACCGTGTCGCCGGGCGTGAGGTCGGTCCGGTGCCCGGCGGCGTCGAGCTGCTCGCTGGTCCAGCGGCGGGCGGTGAACCAGAACAGGGGATCCCCCTCGACCCTCAATCCCATTGATCCGTCGCCCAGTTCGACCCACCGCGTGTCGATCCGGGCCCCGTTCTCCTGCGGCCGTACGTAGGGTGTCTGCAGCTCGTCCACCGTGGACTCCCAGCGGCCTGTCCGCGCCGCCGTCCGTGTGTCGGGGTACGCCTCGCCCGGCCCGCCGCCGAACCAGGCCGCCCGGTCCAGGGCCGCCGGAAGGCCGAGGCGGACGCCGAGTCGGGGCAGGGGCTGCCGCCACTCGCCCTCGGGCGTGACCCTCACCGTCAGCCGGAGCCGCCTCCCGTCCGATGTCCATCGGTACGCGGTCACGAGGCCCAGGTCCTGGGCCGCCGGCGCGACCCGGGTCCGTACCGTCAGCGCCTCCCCGTCCGTCTCCACGGCGTCGATCCGGTGCCGCATCCGGTGCAGACCGAGCTCACGCCACAGCAGCCCGTAGCGCTCGTCCGGCTGCCACGCCGCGCCGTTGTCGTTGTCCGTCGGCGCCCGCCAGACGTCCAGGCGCAGCCCCTTGAGCGGAATCCCGCAGATGGCCAGCGGCTCGCCCGTACGGGCATCGAAGGAGCCGGGGCCGAGGACGATCCGCCCGGCGTCCCGTACCGGCCGCGCGCCTGCCGCCGAGGTGGGCGGATGCGGCTCGGACACGGAGAGCTGCCCCCAGGCGATCTCGTGCCCCGACGACGCCCAGCGCGTGTCCTGCGCGAGCAGCGCCCGGACGGTCCACTGCGCCTCGCCGTCCGTCCGGTCGAGCGGGGGCGCCGGCAGAGCGATCTCCGCGCTCTCGCCGGGAGCGAGCCCGGGCACCGTCAGGGGGCCGGTCCCGACCGTCTCACCGTCGATCTCGAAGGCCCACTCGAAGGCGAGGCCGGAAAGGTCCGCGAAGTCGTGTCCGTTGGTGACCCGGACCGCGCCCGGGGTGCTGCCCGACTCGATACGGACCGGCTCGATCACCTTCTTGTACTCGACCAGGCCCGGCGACGGCGTCCGGTCGGGGAAGAGCAGCCCGTCGCAGACGAAGTTCCCGTCGTGCAGCTCTTCGCCGAAGTCGCCGCCGTATCCGTAGCCGTGCTCCGGGTGGACGAGCCCGTGGTCGATCCATTCCCAGACGAAGCCGCCCTGGCAGCGCTCGTACGTCTCGAACAGTCGCTGGTAGTCGGAGAGTCCGCCCGGTCCGTTGCCCATGGCGTGCCCGTACTCACAGAGAATGAAGGGGAGTTCGCGTCGCGCTTCGGGGCCCGGGTCCTCCCGGCGCCCGATCTGCTCGACCTCCGCATGCGGGGCGTACATCCGTGAGTAGACATCCGTGTCCTCGCAGGAGAGATCGCCCTCGTAGTGGACGAGCCGCGAGGGGTCTCGGTCGCGGATCCACTCGGCCATCGCGGTGAGCCCGGCGCCCGTGCCGCACTCGTTGCCGAGCGACCAGATGATCACCGAGGCGTGGTTCTTGTCCCGCTCGACCATCCGCGCAGCCCGGTCGAGCAGAGCCGGGGTCCAGCGCGCGTCGTCGACCGGATTGGCCCGCCAGCCGAGGTCCTGGAATCCGTGCGTCTCCAGATCGCACTCGTCGATCACCCACAGGCCGTACTCGTCGCACAGATCGAGGAAGGCGGGGTGCGGGGGATAGTGGGACGTGCGTACGGCGTTGATGTTGTGGCGCTTCATCAGCTCCACGTCATGGCGCATGGTGGCCAGGTCGACGCTCCGGCCGCGCTCCGGGTGGAACTCGTGCCGGTTCACACCCCGGAAGAGGACGCGGCGCCCGTTCACCTTGATCACGCCGTCCTCGACGGCCACCGTCCGGAATCCGAGGCGCAGGGGGATCCGCTCGCCGCCGGCGGCCAGTTCGCCGTCGTACAGCCGGGGCGTCTCCGCCGTCCACGGCTCGACCGGCACCGTCACCGACTCGCCCGTCGCCATGTCGACACCCAGCTCGGGCACGGTGACCCGGCCGGGCACGTCGCACTCCACCCGCAGGGTGCCGGTGCCGTGCGTGTGGTCGTACGAGACGTGCGTGAAGAAGTCGCCGGCCGCGCCCTCGGGGCGGTGCAGCAGCGTCACGTCACGGAAGATGCCCGGCAACCACCACTGGTCCTGGTCCTCCAGGTACGACCCCGACGACCACTGGTGGACCCGGACGGCGAGCACATTGCCGCGCTCCCTCAGCAGCGGCCCGACCGCGAACTCGTACGGCAGCCGCGAGCCCTTGAACTCACCCAGCTCCTCGCCGTTGAGCCACACCCGCGCCGCGGACTCGACACCGTCGAATCGCAGCACGGCCTCGCCCGCCTCCGGCCAGCCCGCCGGCAGGTCGAAGCGGCGCAGATGGTCGCCGGTGGGGTTCTCGGTGGGGACGCGCGGCGGATCGACCGGGAACGGATAGACGACATTGGTGTACGCGGGCGCCCCGTGGTCCTTGCCCTGGAGCACCCAGTGCCCCGGCACGGCGATCTCCTCCCAGGCCGAGGCGTCGTACCCCTCGGCGGCGAAGGACTCGTCCTCGGCGTCCGCCGCCGGCGAGAGCCGGAACCGCCAGGCTCCGTCGAGGGAGAGGGAGACGGCATCCGAGCGGGCGCACCAGGCCCGGGGCGGCAGCCCGCCGCGCCCGGGGGAGACGTCTTCGTACCAGGGCAGGGTGGACATGGGGCTCCTGTGGGAGAGGCGGGGTCGGGGGAGGTCACCAACGCAGAAAGCGTTTGCCCTCGGGTCCCATCCCACCCCGGTGCCGTGGTCGCCACAACCCCGTCGGCCCGACGGACTGTTGGATTCTTGTCGGCGCGGTTGGACCGAGAGAGGTCAGAGCACCCCGCCCGGCTCGTCGTGGAACACCTCCGGCCAGTAGCGGTAGTCGTCGTCGTCCTTCGCGGGGAGACAGGCGATCGGGTCGACCGAGGCGAGCGCCGCGACCATCGCGGCGGCGAGCGGGTGGTAGAAGTCGCCGAACGTGCCGGTCAGGTCCTGTTCGTCCGCGAACCCCTGCTGCCGGCTGTGCATCCAGACCGTGAAAGCCAGTGTGGACAGGTCGGCGTTCACCGGTGTGACAGTGTCGCCGTCGTACGTGAGGTAGTGGACCTCACCCGTCGACCCGTCGACGACCACGTCGAAGTCGTGCATCAGACCCCCGACGACGAACAGGCGGTCGGCGTCGGGCGGCAGCGCGTCCGTGCCGTTCCACAGATGGCGGAGCCGAGGATCCTGCTTGGCCCGCGCACGGTCCTCGGGCAGCGGAAGCAGCAGCGTGTCCTCGTCGGCGAGGCCGAACATCAGGCCGTCCTTCGGCAGCCCGACCTCGGTCAGGAAGCGCCGTGTCGGCTCGTGCTCCAGCGCCGTCGGCAGGTTGGCCGGGTCGACCCGTACCACCTCTCCCGGACCGAACTCCTCGTCCAGCAGATCCGCCGGCAGGTCGAGCCGCAGGCCCCCGCCCGGTCCGGAGACAAGGGGCAGGGGCCGTATCAGCGCCGTGATACGCCAGAGAGCCGGGACCGCATGGTCCCACTCCGCCGGGTCGCCGGCCGTCCCCCAGCCGCCGTCGCCCCACTCCTCTTCGGTGAAGACGGAGAGCAGCGATCCCGTCGCCTCGCCGACCGCCTCGGCGCTGGTGCTCCCCGCCAGTCCGGCGAACCGGCCGCGAAGCCCGGTCAGTTCGTCGACGGCCGTCAGGAAACGCGCGAGCGCCGACAGCGACGGAGCGAGCGGATGCACCTCGGCGTGGCGAGCCGAGCTCATGCGCAGGCTGAACACCCGCCCCGACGCGCCGTCGAGGACGACCTCCAGGGAGCTCCACTCGTCCGCGACCACCTCCCCGAAGGCCACCAGGCCCGCGATGTACGGGTCCAGGTCCCCCGGATCGTCGCCCTCCTCGACCAGGTGCGACACCGTCACGACCCGGGACTCGGCCAGCCGCGCGAAGCCGAGCACACGCCCGGAATCGGGCAGCCCCTCCTCGGTCAGCCGGCGCCGAGTCGCCTCGTGCGTGATCGCCGGATGGAGCGTGCGCTCCGGTACGAGAAGGGGCGTGCCCGTCATGCCGGTCTCCCTGTGGCGCCGGTGGTGATCTTCCGTCGTGGATCACCCTAGGGGGTGTCTTGTCGATCATGCCGGGCTCGCGTCGCCTGGCACCGCTCCCCCAAGCTCTTCGAGCAGGGGGTACCCCCAGCCGCGTTGTCATCGGTCGCCAACGTCCCCCGTAGCCCTTCGGGCACGGGAGGTGCCCCCACCGCGTTGACTCCCTCCTCCGCCTTGCGATCCGTCCCCTCGGCTCCTGCGGGCCTGGGGAGGCCCCATGCACCAGACGCCGCTCCCTGATCCGGCCTGATCGACAAGACACCCCCTAGGACCGACCACCGACATCGAGCCGCGGGGGAGGAGTGGGCGGCCCGCCTACGCCACCGACCGGCGCTTGTTCCAGACGTCGAAGCCGACCGCCGCGAGCAGGACGAGGCCCTTGATCACCTGCTGGTAGTCCGTGCCGATGCCCACCAGCGACATGCCGTTGTTGAGGACACCGAGCACCAGGCCGCCGATCACGGCGCCCATCACCGTGCCCACTCCGCCGCTCATCGACGCGCCGCCGATGAACGCGGCCGCGATCGCCTCCAGTTCGAAGTTGAGCCCCGCCTGCGGGGTGCCCGCGTTGAGCCGTGCCGCGTACACGCAGCCCGCGAGCGCCGCGAGGACGCCCATGTTCACGAAGACCAGGAAGGTGACGCGCTTGTCCTTCACGCCCGACAGCTTGGCCGCCGCCTTGTTGCCGCCCAGGGCGTACACATGGCGTCCGACGACCGCGTTGCGCATCACGTACCCCAGGCCGATCAGCAGCACGCACATGATCAGCATGACGACCGGCACACCGTGGAAGCTCGCCAGCGTGAGCGTGAAGGCCACGATCGCCGCCGTGATCGCCACGCACTTGAGCGCCCACAGACCGGCGGGCAGCACGTCGAGCTCGTAGGCCAGCTGCCGCTTGCGGTCGCGCCACTCGCGCAGCAGCAGGAAGACGACCGTGACGAGACCGAGGAACAGCGTCGGGTTGTGGTACTGCGTGTACGGGCCCATCTCGGGGATGAAGCCCTTGGCGATGTTCTGGAAGCCGTCGGGGAACGGGGCCAGCGACCGTCCCTCCAGGAAGATCTGGGTGAGACCGCGGAAGAGCAGCATCCCGGCGAGCGTCACGATGAACGACGGGATGCCGAGATAGGCGATGAAGTACCCCTGCCAGGCGCCGGCGACCGCCCCGACCAGCAGGGACAGCACCAGGGCCAGGACCCAGGGCATGTCGTGCCTGACCATCATCACCGCCGAGAGGGCGCCGACGAACGCGGCCAGGGAGCCGACGGACAGGTCGATGTGGCCGGCGATGATGACGATCATCATGCCCATGGCCAGGATGAGGATGTAGCTGTTCTGCTGGATCAGGTTGGAGACGTTGTTCGGCAGCAGCAGCGTGCCGTCGGTCCATATCTGGAACAGGACGACGAGGAAGACGAGCGCGACGAGCATCCCGTACTGGCGCATGTTCGCCCGCACGCCCTGGAGGAGCAGGGCCCCGGCCGAGGGGCGCACCGGGTGCGCCGCCTTCGTCTCCGGTGCGGAAGGGGTCGTGGTGGTCATGGCGGGGCCTCAGCTTCTGCTCATGGTCATGTGACGCATCAGGGTTTCCTGGGTGGCGTCGGCGCGGGCGACCTCACCGGTCAGCCGGCCCTCCGCCATCGTGTAGATCCGGTCGCACATCCCGAGCAGCTCCGGCAGCTCGGAGGAGATGAAGAGCACCGCTCTTCCCTGCGCGGCGAGCCGGTCGACGACGGTGTAGATCTCGTACTTGGCGCCGACGTCGATACCGCGCGTCGGCTCGTCGAGGATCAGCACCTTCGGGTCGGCGTGGATCCACTTGCTGAGTACGACCTTCTGCTGGTTGCCGCCGGAGAGCCGGCCGACCTGCTCGAAGACCGTGGGCGTCTTGATGTTCATGCTCGTGCGGTAGCGCTCGGCGACCTTGCGCTCATGGAACTCGTCGACGACTCCGCGCCGTCGCATCCCGGGCAGCGAGACCAGCGAGACGTTGCGGTGGACGGTGTCGGCCAGATGGAGCCCGTACTGCTTGCGGTCCTCCGTGACGTAGGCCAGTCCGGCCTCGATCGCCTCCGGTACGGTCCGCGTCGCCGTCTCCCGGCCGTCGATCTCCACGGCGCCCGCCGCGTACCGCCCGTACGAACGGCCGAAGACGGACATGGCGAGCTCGGTGCGGCCCGCGCCCATGAGGCCCGCGATGCCGACGATCTCGCCCCGGCGGACGGTCAGTGACACATCGTCGACGACGGTGCGCCGGGGATCCGTCGGGTGGCGTACGGTCCAGCCGCGCACGGCCAGCGCCACCTGGCCGGCGTCCTCGCCCGCGTACGGGGTGCGCTCGGGGAACCGGTGGTCGAGGTCGCGGCCGACCATGCCGCGGATGATCCGGTCCTCGGAGAGCTGCGGCTCCGCGCCCGCCGAAGGGCGCACGGGAAGCGTCTCGATGGTGCGGCCGTCGCGCAGCACCGTGACCTGGTCGGCGATCCGCCGGATCTCGTTCAGCTTGTGGGAGATGATGATGGAGGAGATGCCCTCGCCCCGCAGCTCCAGGATCAGTTCGAGGAGCTTCGCGCTGTCCTCGTCGTTGAGCGCGGCCGTCGGCTCGTCGAGGATGAGCAGCTTCACCTCCTTGGAGAGGGCCTTGGCGATCTCGACCAACTGCTGCTTGCCGACGCCCAGTTCACCCACCGGCGTGTGGGGGTGCTCATGCAGTCCGACCCGCTTCAGGAGCCGGCCGGCGCTGCGCAGGGTGTCGTTCCAGTCGATGACACCGCGCCGGGTCTGCTCGTTTCCGAGGAAGATGTTCTCGGCGATCGACAAGTGGGGGATCAGGGCCAGTTCCTGATGGATGATCACGATGCCGCGGCGTTCACTCGCCCGGATGTCCTTGAAGGCGACCGGCTCGCCCTCGAAGCGGATCTCGCCCTCGTAACTGCCGTGCGGATGGACGCCGCTGAGGACCTTCATCAGCGTGGACTTGCCCGCGCCGTTCTCCCCGCACAGCGCGTGGATCTCACCGGACCGCACGGTCAAGTTCACCTCGCTGAGCGCGGTGACGCCGGGGAACGTCTTGGTGATGGAGCGCATCTCCAGGACGGCGGCGCCGGTCATGAGAGCTGTCCCGCCGTGAAGTACCCCTCGCGGACCAGGAGCGAGGTGTTCGACTTGTCGATGCTGACCGGATCGAGCAGATACGACGGCACGGTCTTCTTGCCGTTGTCGTAGTCCCCGACGTTGTTGACCACGGGCTTCCTCCCGTTCAGCACGGCGTCGCCCATCGCCACAGCCTGGGCGGCGAGCTTGCGGGTGTCCTTGAAGACGGTCTGCGTCTGCTCCCCGCGGATGATGGACTTCACCGAGGCCAGTTCGGCGTCCTGCCCGGTGACGACGGGCAGCGGCTGCCCCGCGGTGCCGTAACCGGCGCTCTTGAGGGCGGAGATGATGCCGATGGAGATGCCGTCGTACGGCGAGAGGACGGCGTCGACGCTCTCCTCGCCGTAGTTCTTGCTGATCAGGTCGTCCATCCGCTTCTGCGCGGTGCCGCCGTCCCAGCGCAGCGTGGTGGCCTGGTTCATCTTCGTCTGCCCGCTGCGGACGACGAGCTGGCCGCTGTCGAAGTACGGCTGGAGCACCTTCATGGCGCCGCTCCAGAAGTACCGGGTGTTGTTGTCGTCCGGCGAGCCCGCGAACAGCTCGATGTCGTACGGCTTGCCGGAGTTCTTCGCCGGTGCGCCGAGCTTCAGCCGCTCGACGATGTACGTCGCCTCCAGCTCGCCGACCCGCTCGTTGTCGAAGGACGCGTAGTAGTCCACGTTCTCGGTGCCCATGATCAGGCGGTCGTACGAGATCACGGGGATGCCGGCGTCGTGGGCGCGCTGCAGCACCTCGGTGAGCGCGGAGCCGTCGATCGCGGCGATCACCAGGAGCCGCCGGCCCTTGGTGATCATGTTCTCGATCTGCGCGATCTGGTTCTCGACCTTGTCGTCGCCGTACTGCAGGTCGGTGTCGTAGCCGGCCTTCCGGAACTGCTGCGCCATGTTCTCGCCGTCGGCGATCCAGCGCTCGGACGCCTTCGTCGGCATCGCGAGGCCGATGGTGCCGCCCTTGCCGGCGTCGGGCTTGTAGCGGCTGCCTCCGCGGGCCTCCTGGCCGCAGGCGGTGAGGCCGCCGGCCAGGAGCACGGAGAGCAGAGCGGCCGCCGTGGCGGCGCGCAGAGTGCGGGTGCGCATGGGTCAGTTCCCTTCGGGGGCGGGGAAGCGGCGGAGGTCGCCGGGCAGCCGGGAGCCGAGCGGCGACATCCCGCCGTCGGCACCGTGCCGGGCCAGCAGATCGAGGACGAGCCGCCCGCGCCGCACCCGCTCCCGGGCGGTGGCGAGGGCGTGCTCGCGCAGATGGGCACCGTACGGATAGATACCGGGGGACCTGCTGAGCCCGAACTTGAGGTAGAGCGGCGCGCCGCGCCGGATCAGCTCGGCGGCCTCGTACATCCGGACATAGCCGCCGAGGTCGTCGGGGGCCTCCACATAGAGGTCCATAGGCGCGCGGCTGACCCGGCGGATCTCGGTGAGGTGGTCGAGGGTGAGATCGGAGGGGACGTTGAGGGAGTCCGCGCCGAGGTGCTCGTACACCGCGTAGGAGGCGGGGTTGACGGGGCCGATGAGCGCCGAGGCCTTGAACGTGGTGTCGGCGGGCAGGGCGCCGGACTCCCGCATCCGGTGCAGGGTCCACAGCACGCCCTCGTCCGCGACGAGCAGGCAGCGCACCCCCGCGTCGGTGGCGCGCAGGGCGTCTTCGACGCAGCCGGCGAGGGCGTCGTGGCCGCGGGCGCGGAGCCCGGCGCCACCCGAGTCGGTACGGGTGGCGGCGCCGATGTCCCAGGTGCCGCGCGGTCCGGTGAACAGACAGAGCTCGACGGAGCGTTCGGCACAGCTCTCCACCATCTCGGCGATCTCGGCGTCGGTCAGCATCCAGACACCGCTGCCCTGGCTGATCCGGTGCACGGGCAGGTCGAGCCGGGCGCTCTCCTTCAGGACGACGGCGAGCGCCTCCGGGCCCTCGACGGAGGGGATCTCGGTGCGCCAGGTGCCCCCGTCGGGGAAGGCGTGGGGGGAGGTGTCGGCGGGTTCGAGCGGTGGCACGGGATGGCCGATCCGCGCGAGCGCGTCGACGCCGGGGCGCCGGGGTGGGGAGGCAGCGGTCACGATCGTCCTTTGTTCGGTATGTCGGACGGGGTTCGGTTCGGTGGGTGTACGGCGGGTCGGGCGTCAGGGCTCGCATTCCGCCGTACGGCTCGCGCGTGCCGTGGACGGCGTGGGCGGGCCGCGGCGCTCAGGGGCGCAGCAACACCTTCCCGGTCTTCGCGTCACCGCCGCCGACCAGTGCGACGGCCTCGGCGAAACGTTCCAGTGGGAACTCATGGCTGATCAGCGGTGCGGGATCGAGCAGCCCCAGACCGAAGGCGCGCACGGCATCGGCCCAGGCGGCCGACGGCGCTCCGAAGACGCTGCGGATCTCCAGCTGGCTGACCGACAGATGCACCGGGTCGATGCCGGTGGCCCCCGCGGCGAACATCCCGGTCAGCACGACCCGGCCGCCCCGGCGGGCCAGGAGGCAGGAGGAGGCGGCCGTGGAAGGCGCCCCCGCGGTCTCCACCACCAGGTCGAAGCGGCCGAGCGAGCCGGCGCCGGCCTCCTCGGGGCTCAGGGCCTCGCTCGCCCCGTGCCGCAGCGCCTGCTCGCCCCGTGCCGCACGCGGATCGACCACGACCAGTTCGGCGGGCGAGGACGCGGCGAGCAGCTGGACGGCGAGCAGCCCGAGCGTTCCGGCACCGACGACGGCGACGCGCTCACCGGGGCGCGGCCGCCCCACCCGCACCGCGGCGGCGATCACGGCCGCGGGCTCGATGAGCGCGGCGGCGCGCAGGTCGGCGTCGGGGTGCAGCAGGTGCAACAGCCGTGCGGGCACGACCACATGGTCAGCGAAGGCGCCCGGCTCGGTGAAGCCGGTCTCCGCGTACCCCGCCGTGCACAGGCTGGTCTCTCCGTAGCGGCACCGCTCGCAGGTCCCGCAGGCCCGGAAGCCCTCGGCGACGCAGCCCCGCCCCACGAGCGCGGGATCGACGCCCGCCCCGACGGCCTCCACCGTGCCCGCCCACTCGTGCCCCGGGGTGACCGGGTAGCGGACGTAGCCGGGGGCGCGGTGCCCGTCGTACACCTCGCGGTCGCTCATGCAGATCCCGGCGGCGGCGACCCGCACCCGTACCTCACCAGGGCCGGGCCCGGGTATCTCCCGCTCCACGAGCCGGTGTTCACCGGGTCCGCCGACCACGACCGCCCGGCTGACTCCGGGGGCGTGCGGGCCGCTCACTTCGGGTCCCTCCGCTCCCAGCCCTCGGCCCACAGGTCGAACCGTGCCCGCTGCTGGGGGAATTCGGCGGCGGCGTCCACGTCCAGCTCGACCCCGAGTCCCGGCGCATGCGACACCTCGAAGCAGCCCGTCTCCGGATCGACCCGCGGCGCCCCGCGCACGACCTTCTTGATCTCGGCGTCCGCGAAGTCGTTGAAGTGCTCCAGGACCTTGAAGTTCGGTGTGCAGGCGGCCAGTTGCAGCGAGGCCGCGGTGAGCACCGAACCACCCACGTTGTGCGGAGCCACCAGCATGTAGTGGGTCTCCGCGGTGGCGGCGAGCTTGCGGGTCTCCAGGATGCCGCCGATGTGCCCCAGGTCCGGCTGGATGATGTCGACCGCCTGCGACTCGAAGAGCTCCCGGAACTCGATCCGGTCGTGGACGCGCTCTCCGGTCGCGATCGGCAGGTCCACCTTGGCGGCGACCTTCTCCAGCGCCTTCAGGTTCTCCGGCGGCACCGGCTCCTCCAGCCACGCCGGCCGGAACGGCGCCAGCTCGCGCGCCAGTCGCACCGCCGTGGCGGGCGAGAACCGCCCGTGCATCTCCAGCATCAGCTCGGTGTCGGGCCCGATCGCGTCCCGTACCGCCTCGATCAGCGACACCGCGTATCGCGACTGCTCTGCGTCCAGCTCGAGGTGGCCGGTTCCGAACGGGTCGATCTTCAGCGCCCGGTAGCCACGGGCCACGACCTCCTGGGCCGCCTTGTGGTACGCCTCCGGGGTACGCTCGGTGGTGTACCAGCCGTTGGCGTACGCCTTGACCCGGTCCGTCACCTTGCCGCCGAGCAGCTGCCAGACGGGAACCCCGAGCGCCTTGCCCTTGATGTCCCAACAGGCCATCTCCACCACGGCGATGCCGGACATGACGATCTCGCCGGCCCGCCCGAAGTCGCCGTACTTCATCCGCCGGACGAGGTCCTCGACCGCGAACGGGTCGGAGCCCGCGATGTGGTTGGCCTCGGCCTCGCGCAAGTACCCGACGAGCGCGTCGGTATGGCCCAGCATCCGGGTCTCGCCGACCCCGGTCAGACCCTCGTCGGTGTGCACCTGGACATAGGTGAGATTGCGCCAGGGCGTTCCGACGACATGTGTGGTGATTCCCGTGATGCGCACGGTGCTGACTCCCGGAGTCGTTCGATATTTCGTCACACGTTCGAAATGGTGGCGTGACCGTAATTGCGGCCCGTCATGGTGTCAATGGCCCGCACAACCATTGCCCGACGAACAGCCCCACCGCTAGCCTGCGTTCGCCATACCGATCGATGGCCGGAGTATCGAACAAGAGGGGTGGGTGATGGTCATGGGACGCCTCGTTCCCGCGGTGGCCAGAGCATTCGACATTCTGGAGCTCTTCCTGCAGGGCGACGGAACACTCTCCGCCCCTGAGATCACCCGTCGGCTCCAACTCCCGCGCACCACCACGCACGAGCTGCTCTCCACCCTCACCGCCCGCTCCTACCTGGTGCCCATACCGGAACAGCCCGGCCGCTACCGCCTCGGCGTGCGCACCTACCAGCTCGGCAGCCGCTACGCCGAGCAGCTCGACCTCGCCGCCGAAGGGCAGCACGTGGCCCGCGAGGTCGCCGAGACCTGCGACGAGACCGTCCATGTCGCCATCCTGGAGGACACGGACGTCATCTACATCGCCAAGGTCGACTCCACCCACGCCGTCCGCATGGTCTCGGCCGCCGGCCGCCGCCTGCCCGCCCACTGCACCGCCGTCGGCAAGATGCTGCTCGCCGCCCTTCCCGAGGACGAGCTCGACGCCCGCATCGAGGGCCGCGAACTGGTCGGCATGACCCCCGACAGCATCACCGAGCCGGACGCCCTGCGGGCCGCGCTCGCCGAGATCCGCGCCCGCGGGACCGCGAGCGAGCACCGCGAGTCCAACCCCGATGTCAGCTGCGTCGCCGCACCCGTGCGCGACCGTGCCGGCCGGGTCGTCGCCGCCCTGTCCATCTCCGCCCCCATGATCCGCTGGAGCGAGGAGCGCGAGGGCGAACTGGCCGAACTCGCCGCCAAGGGCGCGGACGACCTCTCCCTGCGCCTCGGCCACCGGGGCGGACGGTGACCGTCGAGACAGCGGTACGCGAGGACGCCGAACTCGGCGAGGGGCCCACCTGGGACAGAGTCGGCGAGCGGCTCCTCTGGGTCGACATCCTCGGCCGCCGCGTCCACACCTACGAGCCGGCGAGCGGCCGCCGCTCCGTCCTGACCGTCGACCAGCACATCGGCGCGGTGAAACCACGCGCCGGCGGCGGACTCGTCGCCAACCTCAGGGACGGCATCGCCCTCTACACCGCGGACGGCGCCTTCTCCTGGCTCCGGCACGACCCGGTCCCGGGACGGCGCGGCAACGACGCCGCCGTCGCCCCCGACGGCAGCCTGTGGGCGGGCACCATGCGCTACGACGAGGAGACCGGCGGCGGCAACCTCGTCCGGATCGCCCCCGACGGCGCCACGACCACCCTCCTCGACAAGGTCACCATCAGCAACGGCGTCGGCTGGAGCCCCGACCACACCCTCACGTACTACATCGACACCCCCACCCGGCGCGTGGACGTCCTGCGCGTCGAGGACGGACATGTGGTCGAGCGCCGGGAGTTCGCGACCGTCGAGGAGGGCGCCGGATTTCCCGACGGACTCGCCGTGGACGCCGAAGGCTGCGTCTGGGTCGCGCTCTGGGACGGCGGCGCCCTGCGCCGCTACACCCCGCGCGGCACGCTCGACCGGATCCTCCCGCTGCCCGTGGCCCGACCGACCGCCTGCGCGTTCGGCGGCCCCGGACTGCGCGATCTGTACGTCACCACGGCACGCACCGGCCTCCGGGACCCCGAGCCGGCCGCGGGCTCGCTGCTCGTCCTGCCCGGCATCGGCGAAGGGCTGCCCAGCACCCCGTTCGCCGGCTGACCGGCAACCGATCACCACCGGGCGCCAGGTGCCGCCGGGAACGACAAGCGGGGAGGGGCACCCGCCGGAGGGCCCCTCCCCGCGTCCATGTGCCGAGTGACGGTCAGTTCATCGTCGAACCGATCGTGGTCGCCCCGGCCCACCTGGGCGTCCAGTCACCCAGATACGCCGCCCGGGTCGCCGACTCGGCCTGCTGCGCGCTGAGTTGGGGCCGGTTCTCCGGCACCGTGACCGCCGCGCCGGGGCCCGTGTTGCGGTACTCGGCGAACCGCTGGGCCTGCCACGGATAGGCGTCGCGCATGTTCGCGTACGGAGCGACGGCGTCGATGCCCCGTCCGAGGACGCTGTCGCGGACCACGAGCGCGGGCCGGGCGGTGGTGTCCGAGCTCGGCACCCAAGGGCGCGCCAGCTTGTAGTAGCCGTCCGGTGCCTCGCTCGTCACCCGGCAGCGGTCCGCCAGGAAGCCGTACGGGTTGGCCCCGGCGGTGGACGGGGCGAAGACGAAACCGTGCGGCGCGGAGGCCAGGTCTGTGCGCAGCAGCGTACGGAAGTGGCAGTGCTCGAACACCGCGCGGGCGCGGCCGAAGACGAAGTCGACGTCACCCTCGACATGGCAGTGGGCGAAGTACTGGCGGGCGACGGCGGCCAGGGACATCGAGTCGGCGTACAGCGTGTCCTGATGGCCGAGGAACCGGCAGTGCAGGAAGGACGACCGGTCGCCCTGCACCTTGATCGCCACCGCCTGGGTGCCGGGGTTCCCGGGGAGGTCGGTGCGCAGGAAGTCGTTGGCGAAGGTGATCCACCGGGCGGCGAAGCCGTCGGCCTGGACGGTGGTGGTGGCCGAGCCGGACGTGCCGTACGTGGTGCCGTCGGGGCGGAGCGTGCCGGCCGCGTTGTCGTACACGACGACCACGTCGCGGGGGTCCTCGCTCGCCCCGATCCACGTCATGCCGGTCGCTGCCGCGCCGACCGCGACCGTCTCGCGGTAAGTGCCAGGGGCGATGACGAGCGTCCGGTCAGGGCTGCTCGCCGCGGACACGGCGGCCTGGACGCTCGTATGGTCGCCGAGCCCGCCGGGGTGGACGTACAGCGTGCGCTCGGTGAGCCGGCGGGAGGGCGAACCGAAGCGGCCGAACGGCCGCGCGGTACGGGCGGCGGCCGTAGGAGCGGCGGCGGCGGCGAGGGAGAGTGCCGCCGCGGTGCCCGCGGTCAGCAGCGCACGACGACTGGGCGGAGGCATGGCGAAGAGCTCCTTCATCGAGGGGTGCGAAAGAGAGGGGGAGGCGGGGCGACCGGGCCGGACGGGTGGCCACGGTGGGGTCGCCCCGCCTCCGGTCAGCAGATCCGGCCCGCGCCCGCGCGGTGGCCGACCAGGCCCGGCAGCGCCTGCGGCGGGTCGACCCGGCCGCGCAGTACCGGCGTCCAGCCGGCTCCGTCGCGCAGGATCTCGCCCGGGAACTCCGCGTTGTGGACCGCGAGCAGATCGACGGGCCGGCCGTTGACGAGGTTGCCCGCCGTCGTGACCGGGGCGTCCTTCCACTTCTTCAGGATCGTCCCCACGCCGACGCCCGCCGGCACGGTGAACGCGTTCTTCTCGGCGACGAGTTGGGACTCCTGGCCGATGCCGAGGCTGTACGCGTATCCGGAGGCCGGCACCACGAAGTGGTTGTTGTACGCGTCGACCTTGCCGAAGCGGACCCGGGGCGCCCGCTCGATCACGTTCTTGAAGAGGTTGTGGTGCAGGGTGACCCGCAGCTTGTCGCGGTCGGTGGCGCCCGCGCTGTCGCTGTTGCCGATCATCAGCGTCTTGTCGTGGTCGGCGAAGACGTTCCAGGACGCGGTCACCAGATCCGCGCCGCGCACGATGTCCAGCTCGCCGTCGTGCTGCTGGTAGACCTCGCCGTAGTACCTCGGCAGCGAACTGTCCGGGTGCGCGCCGTCGGTGAACGTGTTGTGGTCGATCCAGACGTGCGTGGAGCCGTACACGACCATGCTGTCGTACTCGGAGTTCCACGCGCCGGTCGCACCGTCGGTGGGGTCCCACTGCGGGAAGCAGTCGAGCGGGCTCTCCAGCGTCAGGTTCCGGATCACGACGTTGTCGACACCCTGGATCTGCAGGCTGCCGCCGACGATCCCGGCATTCCTGCCGACCCCGACGATGGTCGTGTTGGCGGGGACGTACGCCTTGATCGCCTTGCCCTGGCTGGTCGCGGAGGCCGCCCGAAGCTCCTCCTGCGGGCCGCTCACCGGAGTCTCGTACCCCCAGACCGCCGGATCGTAGTCCGCGAGATAGCGGTCGAAGTCGTAGCCCGCGGCCTCGAAGGCCGAGCATCCCGCCGCCGTCGCGTTCAGCGTCCCGACGATCTTCACGATCCTCGGCGCGGTCCCCGGCACGGCGAGCGCGGACCGGAGCTGCTCCCAGCTTCCGACCGTGAAGACCCGCGAGGCGTCGGCCGCCGCGCCGCCGGTCGTCCCCGAGCCCTCCGACGCCCAGCCGTCCCCGGCCGGCAGGGTCTGACGGGCGGGATCGCTCGCCGCCCGCGCGACGCCGGTGGGACCGGTGACGCCCAGGACGAGGGCGGTCGCGCCCACCAGCCAGAGGCTCTTGTGTCGTCTCACGTTCAGCTCTCCTCGGAATCGGGCCAGGTGACCCACTCGGTGGGGATCTCTTCGTCGATGCGGCGCGTGTCGCGCGGGGCGAGCACCCGGGTGTGCAGCAGCTCGGCCGTGACCAGCCGTGCCACGGCGATGGCCCCCGGCGGGTTGAAATGGGTGTTGTCCTGCTCGGCCGGCGTCCAGTTGAAGTACGTCTTGGTCGTCTCGGGGCCGAGCTTCTGCCACAGCGCCAGGGACAGCTCCTGGATGTCGAGGAGGTCGACCCCCTCGTCCCGGGCGACCTCCCGCATCGCCGCCGGGTAGTCCCCGAGCGTCCGCAGCGCCGTGCCGTCGGCGTCGAACCTGCGCCGTTCCACGGAGGTGGCGAGCACGGGCCGCGCACCGCGCTCCCGCGCCTCGGAGACGTACCGGCGCAGGTTGTCCTGGTAGGTGCTCCAGGGCTCGGTGTAGCGGGTGGGGTCGGTGTCCTTCTGATCGTTGTGGGCGAACTGGATCAGGAGGAGGTCGCCGGGCCGGATCACCTCGAGGATCGCGTCCAGCCGGCCCTCGTCGATGAAGCTCTTCGTGCTGCGGCCGTTGATGGCGTGGTTGGCGACCGCCACGTCGTGGTGGAGGAAGAAGGGGAGGGCCATGCCCCAGCCGGTCTCGGGGGCGGCGTCGGCGTACTTCTGGGCGGCGGTGGAGTCACCGGCGATGAACAGGGTGCGCATCCGGGGCTTTCCTCGGGAGGGGGCGGCGTGGGCTGCGGGGGCCAGGACCGGGGCGAGCGCGAGGCCCGCCCCGGCCGTGAGGATCCGCCGGCGGGCGACGGTCACTTGTTCTGCGACTTCCACTCGGCCTGCGCCGTGTTCAGCTGCTCGGCCAGGCCGTCCAGGAACTCCTTGGCGGAGGCCTTTCCGAGCAGGACCTTCTGGAAGCCGGGCTCGTTGTCGGCCTTGGAGATGGTGTTCCAGTCGGGCAGGTAGTACGGCAGCTGGATGATCGTCGCCTTGCCGCTGAACAGCACCTCGGCGGCCAGCTTCGTCGGCTCGGCCTGCTGGATCCAGGCGTCCTTGGCGGCGTCGGTGTGGGCGGGGATGGCGCCGGCCGACTCGTTCCACTTGCTGTTGGAGGCATGCGAGGCGGCGAACTCGATGAACTTCCAGGCCGCGGCCTTGTTCTTGCTCGACGAGAACAGACCGAGACCGTCGACCGGGTTGGACACCATGACCCGGGCGCCGTCGTCGGTCGTCGGGTTCGGGATGCCCCGGAACTTCTCGGTGCCCAGCGCCTTCACATGGTCCTGGTACGAGCCCAGGTTGTGGTTGAGCATCCCGATCTCGCCGCTGTCCCACTGGGCGACCATCTTGGTGAAGTCGTTGTTGACGTCCGCCGCCGGGGTGTTCTTCTTGAACAGCCCCACGTACTTCTCCAGGGCCGCCACGTTCTTCGGGTCGTTGACGGTGGTCTTGTCGCCGTTCCAGAAGCCGGTGATCCCGCTCTGGCCGTACATGGCGTCCAGCGCCTGGGCGATCGAGCCGGCGCCGCCGCGGATCGTGTAGCCGAACTTGTTCTTGTCCTTGGCGGTCAGCTTGTCGGCCGCCGCGTAGAACTTCGACCAGGTGTCGGGCTCGTCGAGACCGGCGGCCTCGAACAGGTCGGTGCGGTAGTAGAGGACACCGTTGCTCGCCGAGGTCGGGACCGTGAAGAGCTTGCCCTGACCGCCCGCGGACTTGACGCTGTCGACCATGCCCGCGTTGAGCTTGCCGTTGAGCGAGCTCGACGCGATCCGCGCGTCGAGCGGCTCCAGCGCGTTCTGCGCGGCGATCCCGGCGAGCATCGCCGCACCGACACCACCGACGTCCGGCAGGCCGCCGCCCTGGATCGCGGTGTCGTACTTCGACTGGACCTCCTTGGAGGCGATCCCGACGTACTCGACGTCGATGTCGGGGTTCGCCTTCTCGAAGTCCGCGATGATCTCCTTCCAGACATCGGTGCGGACGCCGCCGTTGTTGTCCCAGAAGGTGATCTTTCCCTTGCCCGATCCCTCGGTGCCCTTGTCGCCGGCCGCGCCGCTGCCGTCGTCACCGCAGGCGGTGGCGGTCAGGGCGAGGACGGTCGACAGGGCCAGGGCACAGGCGGCTCTGCGCCGCCCGCCGCGGAAGATGGTCATCGTCGGCTCTCTTCTCTCGGATTCGTGCGTTGCGGGTTCAGGAGGGGGTGATACGGAACGAGGTGAACGCGGCCGTGCCGGCCGGGCCGCCCGCTCCCGACGGGGCGGCGGCGAACAGACCGAGCAGGGCGCCGACCCAGCGCCAGGGCGTGGCGGCGAAGACCTGCCCGCTAGGCACTAAGCCCTCGGCGCCTTCGGCTTCGTCGGCGGCGCACGAGAACCGGCAGCGGGCGCCCGGCAGCAGGTCGATCCGCAGCCTCACGCGGCCCCCGGGGACCGGCCGGGACGGCGCCGCGTCCCGCTCGCGGTCGGCGTTCAGCGGGGCGAAGCGGTGCACGAAACGGACCGTGCCGTCCGTCTCGCGGCGCAGCCCGATCCAGCTGTAGGCGTCGCCGAGCACCACCAGACCGGCCCGGGCCCCCGGCTCCTCGCTGTCGAGCCGCAGCTCGACCTCGACGGTGCCGTGGCGGGCGGGAAGCCGCTGGGTGAGGATGTGCGGCACCGTCCGGAGGTCGTCGATCCCCTCCGCACGACCGCAGTTAAGCCGCAGACCGTCGCCGCCGTGCTGCGTGGCCCAGCCGTCCCGGGGGTTGGCGGTCCACTGCCACTGGCGCCCGAACCGCCCGCCCGGGAAGTCGTCGTCGACCGCGGGCGCGGAGACCGGCTGCGGCGGCAGGGCCGGTTTGGTGTGGACGCGGACGGGAGTGCCCGCGTCCCCGAGCACCGGCCAGCCGTCCTCGTCCCATCGCATGGGCTGGAGGTGGACGAGCCGTCCGTACGCCCCGGACTGCTGGAAGTGCACGAACCAGTCCTCGCCGCCCGGGGTGCGCACCCAGCCGCCCTGATGCGGGCCGTTGACGTCGGTGTCGCCCTGCTCCAGGACGACCCGTTCCTCGTACGGGCCGAAGAAGTCACGGGACCGCAGCGCCCCCTGCCAGCCGGTCGCCACGCCCCCGGCAGGGGCGAGGATCCAGAACCAGCCGTCGTGGCGGTGGAGCTTGGGCCCTTCGAGGGTGAACCACCCGGGGATCGTGTCGGCGTCGACGATCGTCTTGCCCTCGTCGAGGAGGCCGCTGCCGTCGGGGCTCATCCGGTGGCCGGTCAGCCGGTTGCCGATGCCCGAACGGGACTTCGCCCAGCCGTGCACGAGATAGGCCTCGCCCGTCTCCTCGTCCCACAACGGGCACGGATCGATCAGACCGCGGCCCGCCTTGACGAGATGCGGGGTGCTCCACTCGCCTCGTACGGACGGGGAGTTGGTCTGCCAGATGCCGTGGTCCGGGTCGCCCCAGAAGATCCAGAACCGGCCGTCGTGGTGGCGCAGCGAGGGCGCCCACACACCGCCGTCATGACGGGGCGAGGCGTACGCGGCCTCCGGCAGCAGCCGGTCCAGGGCGTGCCCGACGAGCGTCCAGTTGACCAGGTCGCGGGAGTGCAGGAGCGGAAGGCCGGGGGACCGGCCGAAGCTGGAGGCGGTGAGGTAGTAGTCCTCGCCGACCCGCAGCACGTCAGGGTCGGACCAGTCGGCGGCGAGGACCGGATTGCGGTACGTCCCGTCGCCGAGGTCCCCGGTCGGCAGGGCGGGCGCGGTCACGCCGCCACCGCCTTGCGGACGAGGGCCGCGGCCGCGTCCCGGTCGAGCCGCCCGTCGGCGACGACGGTGACCACCCGTCGCACCACCGCCGCACCCTCCGCGACCGTCAGCCGGTCGGCGAAGGCGAGGGAGGAGCCCACGCCCGGATACTCGGCGGCGCGCACGAACCACGGGTCGCGCCGGGTCTCCTCCGTGGCCCCGGCGAAGACCAGCGTCCAGCCCTGGCCCGCGAGCGCGACCCAGTCGGCCGCCCGTCCGTGGACGGACCGCTCTCCGTCGGCCTGTGCGCCGAACACCTCGGGAGAGGCGCTCTCCAGGGGCGCCCGCCAGAAGAACCCGCCGTAGGCCGCGCCCGGCCGCCCGTTGGTGGCGGGACTGCCGATGGACAGCTCCTCACCGGACACGTTGGCGAGCGAGAAGGTGAAGTCGAGCGCCCACGCGGAGTCGGTGAGCGCCGTGGCCGAGACGGTCCGGTGCTCCCGCAGCAGCGTGCGCTCGCCGGCCACCCAGGTCAGCTCCTCGACGAAGCCGTCCGGGTCGCGGAGCTTGAACCCCCCGTGCCGTTGCATGCCGTGGTTGTCGAGCGCGATCGGCCCCTGGTCGCGGACGAACGTGCGCCCGCCCCAGAAGTTGAACCCTGCGACGTCCGCGACGGCGACGCCCGCCCCCAGGTGGTGCGGATGGTCGGCGGGCAGCTGCTCGGTGACCGTGACACCCGCGAGGGTGGAGACGGGGTGCAGATAGGGGCGGGGGGAGTGGTCGGGAGCGAGGTCGGGGCGCAGGACGTAGCGGGCGACGGCACGGCCGGCGCAGCGCAGCACCATGGGTTGGTTCATCGGGCATCCGCCTTCGGGGTCAGGGACCAAGGGGGAGCGAGCTCGGAGTAGAGGCTGAGGGTGTCGGCGCTCGCGGCGACGAGCCCGTCGACACCGCGGACCACGCGGCGGGAGGCGCTCCCGCCCGGCTCGCTGCGCCAGCACTCGACCGGCAGCTCCACGGGGTCGGGCGCGGTACGGATCGCCTCGACGACCCGCATGAACGCCCCGGTCTCCTCGGGCGGCACACACAGCGCCTCGCCGTCGGTCAGATGGGCGACCAGGTTCTCCAGCAGGTCGGTTCGGCCGTACACCGTCTCCACCGGGCCGTGACCGCCGCGCTGGAGCAGGACCCGGTCGTCCTTGTACCAGAGGGTGATCCGGCCCCGGGTGCCGTGGACGATGACGTACGGCTCGGAATCGGTCTCGGCGCACAGCGTCGCCGCGACCGTGACCTGGGTGCCCTGCGCGGTGACGATCCGGACGCTGGAGGTGTCGTCGGACTCGATGGCGTTCGCGCGCAGCAGCTCCGTCTCGATGTGCGCGACGTCCTCCGCCCGCGGGCTGCCGGCCAGGGCGAGCGCCGTCGCGACGGCGTGGGCGAGCGGGTTGGTGAGCGCCCCGTCGACCACGTCCACGCCGTCGAGGCGCCGGTGCCCCGCCCAGGGAGCGCGCCGGAAGTACGCCTCGTCCCGCACCCACGCCCCGGCTCCGCCGACGCCGAGGAGCTCTCCGACGGCGCCCTCCTCGATGAGCCGGCGGATCGCGGGCACGGCGTGGGAGCCGAGCGACTGGAAGCCGATCTGGCAGGCCACGCCGGCCTTCGCGACCCCGTCCGCCATCCGGCGGAACTCGGCGTACGAAGGCGCCGGCGGCTTCTCCAGGAGCACATGGGCCCCGTGCCGGGCGGCGATCAGCGCCAGATCGGTGTGCGTCTGGATCGGCGTGCAGATGACGGCGATCCGTGCCCCGGTGGAGGCGAGCAGCGCGTCGAAGTCGGACGACTGCTCCGGCGTACCGAAGCCGTCCAGCTCCTCGGCGTCCAGCGGCCGCAGCTCGCAGACGCCCGCGAGGCGCACCAGACCGAGCCGTTCGAGCCGGTTGATGTTGACCAGGTGCGAGCGGCCGTGGCCGCGGGCGCCCGCGAGGACCACGGGCAGCGGGGCGCGTCCCTCGCTCATCCCTTCACCGCCCCCGCGCTGAAGCCGGTGACCAGCCACTTCTGGATGAAGGCGAAGACGATGACGACCGGCACGGCCGCGATCACGCCACCGGCGGCGAGCGCTCCGAGGTCGACGCTGTCGGCGCCCATCAAGGTGTTGAGGCCGACCGGGATGGTCTGCTTGTCCTGGCTGCTGAGGAACATCAGCGCGAAGAGGAAGTGGTTCCAGGAGTGGACGAAGGCGAAGGAGCCGACGGCCACCAGACCCGGCCGCAGCAGCGGGAGCACGACGATACGGAAGGCGGTGAACCGGCTGCAGCCGTCGACCCAGGCCGCCTCCTCGAGCGAGTACGGCACGTTCTTGATGAAGCCGCTGATCAGGATCATCGACAGGGGCAGCTGGAAGACGGTCTCGGCGATGATGACACTGCCCAGCGAGTTGATCATCCGCAGGTTGGCGAAGATCTGGAACAGCGGCACGAGCAGCAGCGCGCCCGGCACGAACTGGGAGCACAGCAGGGCCAGCATGAAGCCCTTCTTGAGCCGGAAGTCGAAGCGGGCCAGGGCGTAGCCCCCGGCCAGCGCGACGACCGTGGTGGTCACCAGGGTGGCCAGCCCGATGAGCAGACTGTTCTGGAAGAAGGTCGCGAAGCTGCGCTCGTTCCACACCTTCTCGAAGTGCTCGGTCGTCATCGGCCATGGCACGAGCGAGGTGGAGCCCGCCGGGCGGACCGCGAAGAGCAGGACCCAGTAGAAGGGGATGAGGGTGAAGAGCAGGTAGATGCCGAGCGGGAGGTAGATCTGCCAGCGGGGGGCCTCGTCCCAGGCGTGCCGTCGCTTGCGGCTCGGCGACGGGGGCGTGGTCGGTGGCGTCGGTGTCCCGGCCGGGGGCCGTGCGACCGTGTCGGGGGTGGTGTCCTGGACTATCACTTGCTCTCGCCTCCGAACTTGCTCAGGCGCAGATAGACCATCGAGCAGAAGAGAAGGATCACGAACGCCACCGTCGTGAGGGCGGAGGCGTAACCGAAGTTGTGGGCGTCGACGCTGGTGTTGGCGATGTACAGCGGCAGGGTGGTCGTCTCGCCCGCGGGACCGCCGCCCGTCAGGGTGTAGAGGAGGTCGACGTTGTTGAACTCCCACACCGCCCGCAGCAGCGTGGACAGGATGATGGCGTCCTTCAGGTGCGGCAGCGTGATGTGGAAGAACTGCCGCAGCCGGCCCGCTCCGTCGACCTCGGCCGCCTCGTACAGGTCTTTGGGCACGGACTGGAGGTCGGCGAGGATGAGGATCGCGAAGAAGGGGACACCGCGCCACAGGTCGGCGACGACCACCGCCGGGAAGACCGTGGCGGTGTCCGACAGCCAGGACGTGCCGTACTCGCCGATCCCCATGTCCGCGAGATAGCGCGTGATGCCCGTCTGGGAGTTGTAGAGCAGGACCCAGATCGCGGAGGTCAGCACCCCGGAGACCGCCCAGGGCGAGAAGACCAGGGCCCGGCCCAGCGCGCGGCCCACGAACGTCTGATTGACGATCAGGGCGAGCGCGAGTCCGAACAGCAGCTGGAGGGTCACCTCGACGGCGACCCACTTCAGCGAGAAGGTCAGCGTTCCCCAGAAGTGCGGGTCCTCGGTGAAGATGCGCGTGAAGTTCTCGAAGCCCGCGTAGCCGTTCCGCCAGGGCTTGGTGGGGTTGTAGTGCTGGAGGCTGTAGTAGAAGACGCTGAGCACCGGGTAGGCGATGAAGCCCAGCATCAGCAGCCCCGCGGGGGCGATCAGGAGGTACGGCAGCCGGCGCGGGGTCGCTCCCGTGCGGCGTCGCCCAGGTGCCTTGGCGGCCTTGGGTGGTGAGGTCACAGCTGAGGCCATGACGGCGGCTCCGATCTTGGCATGAAGCGCTTCGCAGACAGTGTTCGACATATCGAACGAGTACGGAGGGGGAGTTGCGGTCCGGGCCCGCCGGGGATCAGCCGGCGTAGGGGTCGGGGGTCGTCCCCGGCCTGGCCAGGAACTCGAAGTCGCAGCCCGTGTCGGCCTGGGAGATCTGCTCCATGTAGAGCGCACCGTAGCCGCGCTCGTACCGCGCCGGCGGAGGTGTCCACGCCCGCCGGCGCTGCTCCAGCTCCTCGTCCGGGACCTCCAGACGGAGCGTCCTCGCCTCGACGTCGAGCGTGATGACGTCCCCGGTGCGCACCAGCGCGAGCGGGCCGCCCACATGCGACTCGGGGGCGACGTGCAGCACGCACGTGCCGTAACTCGTGCCGCTCATCCGGGCGTCGGAGATCCGCACCATGTCCCGTACTCCCTGCTCCAGGAGATGGCGGGGGATCGGCAGCATCCCGTACTCCGGCATCCCCGGACCGCCCTTCGGGCCGGATCCGCGCAGCACCAGCACATGGTCGGCGGTGATGCCGAGCGCCGGGTCGTCGATGGTCCGCTGCATCGTGCGGTAGTCGTCGAAGACCACCGCGGGACCTGTGTGCTTGAGCAGGTGCGGCTCGGCGGCGATGTGCTTGATGACCGCGCCGTCCGGGCACAGGTTGCCGCGCAGCACCGCGACCCCGCCCTCGGTCGCGAGCGGCCGTTCCCGTACCCGGATCACCTCGTCGTCGTGCACGAGGGCACCGGCGAGCTGCTCCCGGAGCGTGGCGTGCGAGACCGTCGGCCGGTCGAGATGGAGCAGATCCGTCAGACGGGAGAGGAAGGCGGACATCCCGCCGGCGAAGTGGAAGTCCTCCATCAAGTACTGCCCGCCGGGCCGGAGGTTGGCGAGCACCGGCACGGTCCTGGCGATCCGGTCGAAGTCGTCCAGGGTGAGCTTCACGCCCGAGCGCCCGGCCATCGCGATCAGATGGATGACCGCGTTCGTCGAACCACCGAGGGCCAGGACGGCCGCGACCGCGTCCTCGTACGCCTCGCGGGTCAGGATCCGCGACAACCGCAGGTCCTGCCGTACGAGTTCCACGATCCGCATCCCGGAGGCGGCCGCCATCCGGTCGTGGCCCGAGTCGACCGCCGGGATCGAGGACGCTCCGGGGACCGTCACACCGAGCGTCTCGGCGGCGGCCGTCAGCGTGGACGCCGTCCCCATCGTCATGCAGTGACCGGGCGAGCGCGCCAGACCGCTCTCCAGCTCGGTCATCTCGCAGTCGCCGATCAGACCCGCGCGCTTGTCGTCCCAGTACTTCCACATGTCGGTGCCCGAGCCGAGGGTCTCCCCCCGCCAGTGGCCCGGCAGCATCGGCCCGGCGGGCAGGAAGACGGTGGGCAGGTCCACACTGGCCGCCCCCATGAGCAGCGCCGGGGTGGACTTGTCGCACCCGCCCATCAGCACCGCACCGTCGACGGGATAGGAGCGCAGCAACTCCTCGGTCTCCAGGGCGAGAAGGTTGCGGTAGAGCATCGGGGTCGGCTTCTGGAAGGTCTCCGAGAGCGTGGAGACCGGGAACTCGAGCGGGAAGCCGCCGGCCTGCCACACCCCCCGCTTCACGGCCTGCGCGCGGTCGCGCAGATGGACGTGGCAGGGGTTGATGTCCGACCAGGTGTTGAGAATCGCGATGACCGGCTTGCCGAGGTGTTCCTCGGGGAGATAGCCGAGCTGACGGGTGCGGGCGCGATGGCTGAACGATCGAAGACCGTCCGTGCCGTACCACTGGTGACTGCGCAGCTCCTCGGGCGAACGGCTCATACCGGCCACCCGGCGGCTATCGAGGCGACCTCGGCCCGCTCGGACTCGGGCAACTCACGGGCGGGCGGACGGACATCACGTCGGCACAGCCCGAGGACGGCGAGCGCCTCCTTGACGACCGTGACGTTGTCGGCGCTGGCGTGGGCGGCCCGCAGCTCCTCGAAGCGGCGGATCTGCTCCCACACCTTCATCGCGGCCGGGTAGTCGCCCGCCCGCAGCGCCGTCAGCATCTCCAGGGACACGGAGGGGGCGACATTGACCAGACCCGACGTGAAGCCGGTCGCGCCGCTCGCGAAGTAGGACGGTGCGTACGGCTCGGCGAGACCCGCGACCCAGACGAAGCGGTCGAGGCCCGCGTCCCGGGAGAAGGCCGCGAAGCGGGAGGCGTCGGGAACGGCGTACTTCACCCCGATGACGTTCGGGCACGCGGCGCCGAGCTCGGCGAGACGCGCGCCGTTCAGCTGGGCGTTGCGGAGGTACGGGACGATGCCGAGCCCGGGCACGGCATCGGCGATGGCCCGGTGGTAGTCGACCCAGCCGCTCTCGGAGACGTACGGATGGACGGGCTGATGGACCATCAGCATCGCGGCACCCACGTCACGGGCGTGTCGGGCGGCCTCGATCGCGGTGGGAATGTCGTGTCCGACGCCCACCAGCACCGCAGCGCGGTCACCCGCTTCCTCGACGGTCAACTCCGTGACCAGGCGCCGCTCTTCGGGGGTGAGGGCGTAGAACTCGCCGGTGTTGCCGTTCGGCGTGAGTGTCCGTACGCCACCGTCGAGGAGCCGGCGCAGCAGCATGCGGTGCGCTGCCGTGTCGAGGGAGCCGTCCTCGGCGAAGGGGGTCACGGGGATGGCCACGACATCGGCCAGCGCGGCCTTCATGGACTCGAAGGCCATGGTCACTCACTCTCCTGCGGGAAGGCGCGCTCGACGAACGAGGCGATGTGGTCATGAACGGCCCGGCCCGCGCCGTCGACGTCTCCGACGACTGCCAGACGCAGGATCTCCTCGTGCTCGGCGGCCTCCCGCTCCCAGGAGGGAACGGCGGCCCACGCCACGGTCGAGACCAGAGCGGCCTGGTCGCGGACCTCGTCGAGCATCGAGCCCAGCAGCGGGTTGCCGCACGGGACGTAGAGAGCCCGGTGGAAGTCCCGGTTGGCCAGCGACCGTTCGGCCGGATCGTCGGCCACCGAGGCCCGGTGCAGTGCCTCGCGCGCCGTGTCGAGCGGGGCCGCGGAGGCGACGGTACGCCGCACCGCCTCCGGCTCCAGCAGCAGCCGCACGTCGTATACGGATCGCGCCATGTCCGCGTCGACCATGCGGACGGTCGCGCCCTTGTACTGACTCATCACCACGAGCCCACTGCCCGCGAGGGTCTTCAACGCCTCGCGCACCGGAGTCTTCGACACCCCGAAACGAGCGGCGAGTTCGGTCTCCACCAAAGCCTGGCCCGGTCTGAGCCCTCCGGTCAGGATGTCGTGCTTGACCGCCTCCAGGACGTACTGGGTGCGGGAGGGTATCGGACTCGGGGCGAAGGCCATGGGCGCTCTCAGATCTCGTGTATCGCGTCTCATATATGACGTACGAAGTGCGGTGCGCATGAAGTTAGGGCTACCGCTGTGTGTCGTCAATGGTTTGCGCGGCACTTTCGGAAAGCGCTTACTGGAGGCGGGTGGTCGAACCTCCGGGCCGTCAGGGATCCGCGGCGCGGGGCCTGATGCCCCCGCAGCTCAGGACGAGGTGGGAGGAGCGGGCGGGACGACCGCGACCGGGCAGTGGGCGTGGTGCAGGACGGCGTGGGCGACCGACCCCATGAGCAGGGTCTGGACCCGGTGCCTGTGGTGGCGGCCCACGACCACGAGCCCGGCCTTCCGTGATCCCTCGACGAGCCGGCCCGCCGCGTCCGACGGGACGACGACGGGAACGACCTCGACGTCCGGGTACTGCTCGGTGAAGGGCCGTAGCCGCTTCTCCTGGTTCCGCGAGGTCTCCTCGACGAGCTCGGGAGTCTCGTCCACCGGGATCGGCGGCGGCATCTGGAGCGCGGGCGCAGGAGGGCCGACCAGCATGACCGGCGAGGGCGGGAGCCGATAGGCCGTCACCGCCTCCAGGGCCACGCCCCGTTGCCGTGCGGCGTGGAAGGCGAAGTCCAGGACCTCGTCGGAGGTCTCTTCCGGGTGGAGGCCGAGCAGGATCCTGCCCGCCTCCGTGCCGCTCTCCAGCGAGGCGTCCCGTGCCTCGTGCGGCACGACGACGACCGGGCAGGGCGCATGTGAGGCGAGCGCCCGGCTGGAGGAGCCCAGCAGCAGCGTCGCGAAACCACCACGCCCACGGGAGCCGATCACCAGGAGGCGCGCGGTCCGGGCCTCGCTCAGCAGGGCGTCCATCACGGAGCCGTCCAGCGACTCGTACCGTACGGGGACGTTCGTGCCCTGGTCCTCGATCCACCGGCGGACGCCGTCGATGACGCTGTCGGGGATCTCGGCGGTCTCGCCGAGCGAGGCGATGCGCGCGGCCCCGAGCTGGAGCGCGTCGGAGCGCACATGCGCCACCACGAGCGGGGCGTCGAGTCCGTGTGCGGCGCTCAACGCCCACTCCAGGGCGCGGTGGCTGTGCTCGGACCCGTCCACACCGACGACAACGGACTTTGCGCTCATATCGGGATTATTACCACCTGCTCGGGGCGCCACGCCGGGAGGCGGCGGGGCGCGAGAGGGGTGTCGCGGGGTCCGGCCTTCGGCGCTACGAGGTCGGCGCGCCCAGGTCGTAGCGCTCCTTGACCAGCTCCAGATGGATCCAGCTCTCCACCGCGCGCACCCCCGGCTCGGCGCGGATAGTGTCGAGGGTCGCCCGCACGGCTCCCAGGGACTCCGCCGTGACCGTGCCGACCAGCTCGGCCCGCCCGAGGCAGGCCGACAGGAAGGTCACGCGCTCCCGCCCGGCAAGGGCTCGTGCCACGGGCTCCCGCGCGCCCTCGATCCGGACGGCGAACCCGCACAGGTACCCGAGGCCCAGCAGTTCGGGGCGGACGAGCGCGAGGACCTTCACCACGCCACCGTCGAGGAGGCGCAGCGTACGGGCGCGGGTGGCGCCGGGGGAGAGGCCGGCGCGCTCGGCCAGTTCGGCGAAGGGGAGGCGGCCGTCCTGTTCGAGGGCGTCGAGGATCCGCAGGTCGGTGTCGTCGGGAGCGGGGACGGTCGGCTCGTCCGCCAGCAGGTACGGGTCCTTGAGGTGGCGGGTGCCGATCAGCGCGTCGACCACGGCGACGCCGGGCACCGAGCGCACGTGCTCGATGGTCCTCTCGAGCGCGTCGAAGCCCTCGGTGCGCAGCTCCGTCATGATCGCGCGCGGCCCGGCCGTCAGGCTGACGAAGGGCGCCTCCGGCAGGGCGGCGATCGCGTGGGCCACCGGCTCCGCGGCCCCGTCCACATCGATCGACAGGTGGGCGGACGCGGTCAGTCCGCGGACCGAGGGGTGGACGACGGCGACGACCCGGACCGCGCCGGACTCCAGCAGTCGCTGGACCCGCGCGCGTGTCGCGGGCCGGGACAGGCCGACGCGCTGGGCGAGCGTCTCGTAGGCGAGGCGCCCGTCGTCCTGGAGGGCGCGGACGACGGCCAGGTCGATGGGGTCCAGATCCACCCGGTGATCTCCTCGGCTCGATGGCCCGGGGCGGCGTTCGGGCCCGGGTCCGCAGTCATTCTCGGGCACCGGGGCGCGGCTGGACCGCGTTCGTGACATGCGTCACGGATAGCCGGTGCATCTGTCAGTGGACAGCATCCTCAGATGAATCGTAAGTTCAGTCCATCGTCAACCGACGAATCATCCGCACGAGCGAGAAGGGGGCGGTGTGAGTCAGCCCGTCGCCGTTTTCACCGACACCGATGACCTCGACCCCGCACCGGGCATGCGTCTCCTGGAGGAGGCCGGCTTCGAGGTGCGCGTGGCCGACACGCGGAACCCCGACGTCATCGCCGAGGTCGCGGCGGACGCCGTCGCCCTGATCGTCGGCTACGCGCGGATCGACGCCGCACTGCTCGACCGGCTGCCCGCCCTGCGGATCCTCGCCACGATGTCCGCCGGACACGACATGGTCGACACGGCCGAGGCCCGACGCCGCGGACTGTGGGTGGCCAACCTCCCCGACGCCGCGACCGAGGACGTCGCCGTCCACGCGCTCGCCTCCGCGCTCTCGCTCGTACGCCGCCTTCCGCAGGCCGACGCCGTCGTCCGCTCCGGTGGCTGGAACGCCGACTTCGCCCGGCAGCCCCACCTGCCGCGCCGCTCGAGCGAACTGACGCTGGGCCTCGTCGGTCTCGGCCGGATCGCCCGCTCCTTCGCGGCGCTCGCCGCCCCCGCCTTCGGGCGGGTCGCCGCCTATGACCCCCATGCCGACACCGCCCACTGGCCGGCCGGCATCGCACGGTACGACGACCTCGGCGCCCTCGCCGCCGCGAGCGACGTCCTCTCCCTGCACGTCCCGCTGACCCCGGCCACCCGCGGCCTCGTCGACGGAGCGCTGCTCGGGCGGCTGCGCCCCGGCGGCTTCCTCGTCAACGTCGCACGCGGTGAACTCATCGACCCGGACGCCCTGCTGACGGCCCTCGACACCGGCCGGCTGGCGGGCGCCGCGCTCGACGTCTTCCCCGTGGAACCGCCTCCGGCCGACGACCCGCTGCGCACCCACCCGCGGATCCAGCTCTCTCCCCACAGCGCGTTCCTGTCCGACACCTCGCGCCGCGCCTATGTGTGCGGACCCGCCGAGAACGTCCTCGCCTGGCACCGCACCGGCCGCCCGCTGACCCCCGTCGTCGACCCCACCGGTGTCGTCGACCCCGCCACCATCGCCATCGCCCCCGTCGTGGACGCGACCGCAACCGGCCCCGTCGCGGACCCGACCGCCCCCGCCCCCGAAGGAGCCGCCGCATGACCACCGCAACGCCGACGACGACCGCCGAGGAGCTCCGGCTGCGCCGTGAACTCGCCGCCGTCTACCGGCTCGTGGCCCACTTCCGGATGACCGACCTGATCTTCACCCACATCTCCCTCCGGCTGCCCGGACCCGAGCACCACTTCCTCATCAACCCGTACGGGCTGCTCTTCGAGGAGATCACCGCATCCAACCTGGTGAAGATCGACCTGGCCGGAAACCCCGTCGAACCGACCCCGTACCCCGTGAACCCGGCCGGCTTCGTCATCCACAGCGCCATCCACGCCGCCCGCGCCGACGCGCACTGCGTCCTGCACACCCACACCAAGGCCGGCTGCGCCGTGGCCGCGCAGGAGAGCGGCCTGCTCCCGCTCAACCAGATGTCGATGGAGTTCCACGACCGCGTGGGCTACCACGACTACGAGGGCGTCGCCCTCAACCTCGACGAACAGCGACGTCTCGTCGCCGACATCGGCGCCCACCCGGCGCTGATCCTGCGCAACCACGGCCTGCTGACGGTCGGTGAGACCGCCGCCCAGGCCTTCCTGCGGATGTACTGCCTGGAGCGGGCCTGCGAGATCCAGGTCACCGCCCAGGCCGGCGGCGGCCCCCTGGTGATACCGCCCGCCGAGGTCTGCGAGTACACGGCCCGACAGCTCACGGGCGAGGCCACGGCCGACTTCCAGGACGACGACGCGTACGAACTGGCCTGGGCGGCCATGCTCCGGCTCCTGGACCGGACCTGCCCGGACTACAAGGACTGAAGCGGCGGAGGGGCTCACCGGCGGCCCCGTCGCCGGTGAGAGGATGACGGAACCGTCACCGTAGAAGGGGGAGGAGCATGGCTGTGCTCATCCTGTCCGGCGTCCTCGTGCTCGCCGTCGGAGGGTGTGTCTGTGTCGTGTGGGCGGCACGCGGCGGCCCGCGCTGGGTGCGCGGTGTGGCGACCGTGACCCTGGCGGCCGGCCAACTGGTACGCCGCGCGGGCCGCACGAACCGCGACTCGAGCCTCGACCGCGGCGGCGACCGAGGCGAGTGACCGGTGCGCGGTCCTGGGACCGTGAAGATCACCGGCGCGGTCTCCCGGTCGCGGTCATCCGATCACATCCGTACCGCCGGTCCCGCATACTGATCCGCGGCGGGACCTGAGAGGCGGAACCATGAATCAACAGCAGCCGCGATACGACGTCTTGGTGTTCGGCGGCAGCGGCGTGGACACCGTGATCCGGGTCGACTCCCTGCCCGTCCCGCTCGCCGACTCGGTCCAGGTGGGTCCGATCGAGGAGTGGGCCGGACACACGGGGGGAAACGTGGCCCTCGGCACCCGGGCCCTCGGCCTCAAGGTCGCCCTGCTCGACTGCATCGGGGACGACGCGATCGGGGCACTCGTCCGTGAGCGCATGGCCGAGGGGGACGTCGAGTTCGCCCCGGTCATCTCGCCCGCCGGCACGCGCCGCGCGGTCAACCTCGTGGACGCCACGGGCCGCCGGATGTCGTTCTACGACGCCAGGGACCCCGCAGACCTGCGGATGCCCCGGGAGTTCTACCTGCCCCGATTGCGTCGCGCGCGCCACGCGCACGTGTCCATCATGAACTTCACGCGCTTCCTCTACGACGACATCGAGGCCCTGGGCGTACCCGTCTCCACCGATGTCCACGACTGGGACGGGCTCGCCGACCACCACCGGGAGTTCGCCCTCCGCTCCGATCTCGTCTTCCTCAGCGCCGAGGGGCCGGGCGAGCGCACCCCGGAGGTGATGCGGGAGATCCTGCGCGAGGGCCGCGCGGAGACCGTGGTCGCCACGGCGGGCGCGAACGGCTCCTACGTCCTCACCCGGGACGGCGATCCCACCCCGCGCCACATCCCGGCCGTCGCCCCGCCCACGCCCGTCGTCGACTCCAACGGCGCGGGCGACGCGTTCGTCAGCGGCTTCCTCTACGGCAGGCTCGCCGGCCGGGACGTCCTGGACTGCGCCCGCCTCGGCGCGGTGTCCGGTGCCCACGCCTGTACGGCCCCGGGCTCGACCGCCCTCATCACCGAGGACGCCCTCCTGGCGGCGTCCCCGGTCTGACCCCCGCCCGGGGGGGGGGGGGCCCGCGCCCCCCCCCCCCCCCGGCCCCCCCCCCCCCCCCGCGCGCGCGGGGCCGGCCTGTTGTGGTTAGTGGGGGGGGGGGGGCGCGG
>NZ_JBHWBS010000088.1:32910-33724 GCF_042735655.1 Streptomyces sp. NPDC059567
TTGATATAGCCACCCGGCGCGGCACCGCCCCCGCGCCCCGACCACCGGGACCACGCCATCCCTTCGTCGACGCGGGAAGCGACTTTCGATGACTGCGGCGGCCTCGGACCGGGCGCGATCATCGTCGTGAAGTCAACGACGAACGTGGAGTGCACCGTGGGTCTCGAACAGTCGCAGCAGCGCTTCCACATCCGCCAGAAGCTCACACCGATGGCGAATCGGTACGTGGTCCACGCGGCCGGACCGGACGGCGCCGACGGGGAGGTCGTGGCGTTCGCCCACCAGAAGAGGATGGCTCTCAAGGAGCAGATCACCTTCTACACGGACGAGTCCCAGCGGCAGGTCCTCTTCACCTTCCGTGCCCGGCAGATCGTGGACCTCGGCGCGACCTACGACATACGCGCGGCCTCGGGCAGCCCCGTCGGCACGCTCCGCAAGAACTTCGCCGCCTCCCTGCTGCGCAGCACCTGGCACATGAGCCAGGAGGGCGCCGCCGTCGAGACCACGGGTGTGGAACGGAGCAGGACCGTGGCCGTCGCGCGCCGGGTCTGGGACCTGATCCCGTTCGTCGACGTGCTGCCGTTCGCCTGGCCGTACCACTTCGACTTCGCCACCGACGGCCGCCCGGTCATGTCGGTGAACAAGCACTTCGGCCTGCGGGACCGCTACGTCCTGGAGATCGGCGACGAGCACCTCGACCGCCGCCTGGCGATAGCCCAGGCCGTCGCCCTGGACGCCCTGCAGTCCCGCTGACGCCGGGTGCGCGCGGGCGCGGGGGGGGGGGGGGCCGCGGGGGGGGGGTGGGGGTCGCGCC
>NZ_JBHWBS010000089.1:0-33174 GCF_042735655.1 Streptomyces sp. NPDC059567
GCCAGGGTGATCCGAGCGCTAGCCTACACCGTGATGACCTCGGGGCCGGCGCCCCAGAGTGTACCGGCCAGCGGCGCCCCCCGGGGGCCCGCGCGGGCGCGCGCGCCCCGGGGGGGGGGCCAGCGCGACCCGGTCCGGCCGACGCGGCGCGTCGGCTCCACGGGCGGTGCCCCCGCCGTTCGTATCCCGCCCACCGAAGAGTCCTCCCGCTCGCACCGCTGCTCGAAGCAACGGTAGAGCTTTCAGCGGGGCAGCCGATTGCCAGTTCTGCCCTCCAGCTCTAGTGTGGGGGCAGAATCTGCCAAGGAACGACGAGGGAGCGGCATTGGACGCGGTGGACCTGCAGATCATCCACGAGTTGCAGCAGGACGGCCGGCTGTCCAACCAGGATCTCGCCGACCGGATCAGACTGTCCCCCTCGCCGTGTCTGCGCCGGGTGCGCCGCCTGGAGGAGGCGGGCCTGATCCGCGGCTACACGGCCATGGTGGACCAGGTCGCGTTCGGCCTGCCGATCACCGTCTTCGTACGGATCCGGCTGGAACGCCACACCGCCGAGGCCGTCAACGTGTTCGAGGAGCACGTCGGCCTCATCGAGCACATCCAGGACTGCTATCTGATGGCCGGCAGCAGCGACTACCTGCTCAGGGTCGTGATCGAGAGCCTGGAGGCGTACGAGGCGCTGGTGCGCAACCGGATCCACGCCATCCCCGGTATCGCGTCCATCGAGTCCAGCTTCGCCTTCGGCAGCGTGAAGCAGTCCAGGATCTACCCGCGCCCGACGGCTCCGGGCGGAATCGCTCGGGGCTGAGTTCTCCCGTGGTCCAAAGCCGCCGTCACCGGCCGGCGGCCGGGGCGACCACCCCGGCGCCGGCCGACCGCGTCAGAGGCCGAACTCCTGCGGGGAGACGCCGAGTGCCGCGCACGCCTCCCGGAGGACCTGCTCCTCGGCCGGGGCGATGTAGCCGTCCGCGCCGGCGACGACGAAGCCGGTCTGCACGACCGCCTTGGCCTCCACGGGCTTCTTCGCCGCCTTGGCGATCTCCTGCAGGGCCTCCGTCCTGCCCTGCTGGAAGTTGTACGTCAACTGGTCGACGTGCTTGTTGAACCGCTGCCGCAGCTGGTCGGGCGGGAAGTTCCGCAGGACGTCGTTCTGCAGGATGAGCGACTCCACATGCTGCCGCTCCACCGGATCGACCGACCCGTCGGCGGCCGCGACCAGCGCGCACATGGCCATGCTCGCGTCCCGGTAGGCGCCGCTCTTGAGCTCCGTCTTCAGGGAGGCGAGCTGGGTCTTGAGGACGCCGACGAGCTGGGCCTTCGATCCTCCGCGCGACCCCGCGCCCGGCTGTCCGTGGCCTCCGGCGCTCCGTGCTCCCTGCGCCTGCTGCTGGAGCCCCTTGGCCTGGTCCTTGATCCGGTCCCACATCGCCATCCGTGCCACCTCGGCTAGCCGTTCGTCCGCACACGCGTGTTCCGCGCGTCCCCCTGGAAACGGCTGCCGGCCCTTCCGAGTTCCCCCGCCGGGGCTACGAGGCGCGGACCGCCAGGGCGAAGGCCCGGTACGCCTCCTCGTCGAAGAGGACGAACCTGACCTCCTCGACGGCGGTCTCCGTGCTCCGCACGGTCTCTACGGCGATGCGGGCGCCGTCGTCCATGGGCCAGCCGTAGATCCCGGTGGAGATGGCGGGGAAGGCGACGGTACGGGCGCCCAGCTCGTCGGCCACCCGGAGGGCCTCGCGGTAGCAGGAGGCCAGCGACTCCGACCGGTCCTCGTCCCGGGACCAGACCGGGCCGACGGTGTGGATCACCCAGCGCGCGTCGAGCCGTCCCGCCGTCGTGGCGACCGCCTTGCCGGTGGGCAGGCCCTTGCCGTAGTGGCCGGCTCTGAGCGCGCGGCACTCCGCCAGGATCTCGGGGCCGCCCCTGCGGTGGATCGCGCCGTCGACGCCGCCCCCGCCGAGCAGGGAGGAGTTCGCCGCGTTGACGACGGCGTCGGCGTGCTGGTCCGTGATGTCACCGAAGACGAGGACGAGGGACGGCTTTGTGCTCATGGAGCCATCATCGCGCCGTCCTCGCGACGACGCCCTCGGGATTTCGTACGGCAGGGACGGCCGCCGGCACCTCGGGCAACCGCCGAGGCCCGTACGGACACCGCCCGCCGTACGGTCGTCAGTTCCGTGTCGCGCGCAGCCGGCGCCAGACCGCCTTGGCCGCGTTGTGGCCGGACATGCCGTGCACGCCCGGGCCCGGCGGGGTGGCGGCGGAGCAGAGGAAGACCGCCGGGTGCGGGGTGTGGTACGGACGCGGCGACAGCTTGGGGCGCAGCAGCAGTTGGAGTCCGCGGGCCGCGCCGCAGGCGATGTCCCCGCCCACGTAGTTGGCGTTGCGGGCGGCGAGTTCGGGCGGTCCGGCGGTGGCGCGGGCCAGGACCAGGTCGCGGAAGCCGGGGGCGAAGCGCTCGATCTGGCGCTCCACGGCATCGGTGAGGTCGCCCTGCCAGCCGTTCGGCACATGGCCGTACACCCAGAAGGACTGCTTGCCCTCGGGGGCGCGGCCGGGGTCGACGAGGCTGGGCTGGGCGGTGATGAGGAAGGGCGTGCGGGGGGCCGTACCGGAGGACGCCTGGTTCAGCGCGGCGGCGATCTCGCCGCTGGTGGGCCCGATCTGGACGGTGCCGGCCCGGCGGGGTGCCTCCGCCGTCCACGGCACGGCGCCGTCCAGCGCGTAGTCGATCTTGAAGACGCTCGCGCCGTACCGGTAGTGGTCGTAGTAGCCGCCGAAGCCGGCGATCCGGGCGAGGGCGGTGGGCGAGGTGTCGAAGACGTACGCGCGGGCCGGCGGCAGGTCGTCGAGCCGCTTGACCTCGTAGTCGGTGTGGACGGCGCCGCCCAGGTCCTTCAGATACGCGGTGAGGGCGTCCGAGATCGACTGGGAGCCGCCGCGCGGCATCGGCCAGCCGCCCTCGTGGGCGGCCAGCGCGAAGACGAGACCGACCGCCGTGGTGGCGAACCCGCCCAGCGGGGCGATGACATGACCGACGAGTCCGGCGAACAGGGCACGCGCCTTCTCGTCCTTGAATCGGCGCAGGAGCCAGGTCGAGGGCCGCATTCCGTCGAGGCCGAACCGGGCGAGCGTGATCGGGTCCCGGGGCAGCGCGGTGAGCGGCAGGGACATGAAGTCCCGTGCCAGGGTGTCCCACTTGCCGAGGTACGGGGCGACGAGACGGCGGTACGTCCCGGCGTCACGCGGCCCGAAGGAGGCGGCGGTCTCGGCGACGGACCGGGAGAGCACGGCGGCGGTGCCGTCGTCCCAGGGATGGGCCATGGGGAGTCGGGGGTGCAGCCACTCGAGGCCGTACCGGTCCAGCGGCATCGTCTTGAAGACGGGTGAGCCGAATCCCAGCGGGTGCACGGCCGAACAGGGGTCGTGCAGGAAGCCGGGGAGCGTCAGCTCCTCGGTCCTGGCCCCCCCGCCCACGGTCGACCCGGCCTCGAACACGGCGACGGAGAAGCCTCGTCGGGCCAGCTCCACCGCGGCGGTCAGTCCGTTGGGTCCCGCCCCCACGACGACGGCATCGAGCATCGACGGCACCTTCGGACTCCTTCGTCAGCCGATGGCCAAGGCTCCCAGGATATTCCTGGGCCCCTTCGGAGCTCACCGCCCCCGCAGCAGTGTCCGGATCCGGTCCGCGGTGGCCGCATCGCGCGCCGCCGTGAACGGCAGCGCGTTGCCCCCGGTGATGCGGAACGGCTCGCCGGCGACGGTCGTGTGGGCGCCGCCCGCCTCGGTCACCAGGAGCAGTCCGGCCGCGTGGTCCCAGGCGTACTCCCAGGAGAAGGCGGTCGCGTCGAGGACGCCCCGGGCCACGTCCAGATACTCCAGTCCGGCCGAACCGCAGGGGCGCGGGCGGACACCCTCAATGTCCAGGCCGAGCAGGGCCTGCTTCTGGTCCTCGGTGGTGTAGTCGGGGTGGGAGGTGGCGACCTCCAGGACCGCCCCGGGCGCCGGTGAGCCGGAGCGTATCGGCGCTCCGTTGAGCGTCGCCCCGCGTCCGCGCACCGCGACCGCCATCTCGTCCAGAGCGGGCGCGAACGTCCAGGAGGCGAGCAGCTCGCCGCGCCGTGCGAGCGCCACCAGGCTGCAGAAGCCGGACTCTCCGCGCACGAACTGGCGCGTGCCGTCGACGGGGTCGACGATCCAGACCGGAGCCTCTCCCTGCAGCGCCTCGTAGACCGCGGGGTCGGCGTGGACTGCCTCCTCGCCGACGACCACGGAGCCGGGCAGGAGCGCCGTCAGGGACGCGGTGAGATGCTCCTCCGCGGCCCGGTCGGCGACCGTCACCAGGTCGTGCGGTCCGTTCTTCTCGACGATCTCGTGCGCGGCGAGCTGGCGGAAGCGCGGCGTGATCTCGGCCGCGGCCGCCTTGCGGACCGCCTCCTCCACCTCGGTCGTACCACCGGCGAGGATGTGGTCAAGGAAGTCATCGGTCATGCGTCCAGCTAAGCACGTCGGTCTGACATGTCGGCCGTCCGTCCCTTAACCCTCCGTTTCCCCGCGGAGTACGCTTTGGACCGGTTCACCCCTTACGGGGAATCGGGGAGAGGGAGGGTCCGTGCACGGCGAGTACAAGGTTCCGGGCGGCAAGCTGGTGGTCGTCGATCTGGAGACGCGGGACGGCGCCCTCGCGGACGTCCGGGTCGCGGGGGACTTCTTCCTGGAGCCGGACGAGGCGATCCTCGCCATCGACCGCGCCCTGGAGGGCGCCCCTGTCGACACCGACGCGTCGGGGCTCGCGGCCCGGATCGACGCGGCGCTGCCGCCCGGCACGGAGATGTACGGGCTGACCACGGAAGGCATCGGCGTCGCGGTCCGCAGGGCACTGGCGCATGCGACGGACTGGACCGACTACGACTGGCAGCTGATCCACGAGCCGCCCCAGTCCCCCGCCCTGCACATGGCCCTGGACGAGGTCCTCACCGCCGAGGTCGCGGCGGGCCGCCGCCCGCCGACCCTGCGGGTCTGGGAGTGGGGCGCGCCGGCCGTCGTCATCGGAAGCTTCCAGTCGCTGCGCAATGAGGTGGACCCGGAGGCGGCCGAGCGGCACGGCTTCCAGGTGGTGCGCCGCATCAGCGGTGGTGGCGCGATGTTCATCGAACCGGGCAACACCATCACGTACTCCCTGCCGGTGCCCGACGCCCTGGTCCAGGGTCTCTCCTTCACCGACAGCTACGCCTACCTCGACGACTGGGTGCTCGGCGCGCTCGGCGACATGGGGGTCAAGGCCTGGTACCAGCCGCTGAACGACATCGCCACGGACGCCGGGAAGATCGCGGGCGCGGCGCAGAAGCGGATGGTGACGGGCGAGGGCGCCGTCCTGCACCACGTGACGATGGCGTACGACATCGACGCCGACAAGATGACGGACGTGCTGCGCATCGGCCGCGAGAAGCTCTCCGACAAGGGGACGAAGAGCGCGAGGAAGCGGGTGGATCCGCTGCGCCGTCAGACGGGTCTGCCGCGCGAGGCGGTGATCGAGCGGATGATCGGCTCCTTCCGTGACCGGTACGGCCTGTCGGACGGCCGGGTGACGGAGGAGGAGATGGGGCGGGCGAAGGAGCTGGCCGCCGCCAAGTTCGGCACGCGGGAGTGGACGGCCCGGGTTCCATAGCGACGTGCCCTCTCCCGGCCGGGGGGAAGGACGCCGGCCGGGAGAGGTCGTTCAGGGTCGTTCAGTCCGACTCGCGGTCGGCGATCAGAAGTGCGGGTCGAGCAGCGAGCCGAAGGTGTGCGTGCCCCTGGTGAAGGGAAGGTTCGTGTCGTTGAGCACCGCGGTGGCCGAACCGGGCTTGCTCAGGCTGGAGGTCTGGTCGTAGTCACCGTTCCCGGCCACGATGCAGTCGGTCCAGGTGTACGTGCCTGACGCCAGGTAGAGGTCGCGGCTGGGGTTGCGGGCGGCGTCGTAGATCTGCGTCCACGTGTACCAACCCGAGGCCAGGGTCATGCTCCTGCTGACACACGCCTGGTCGTCGGAGGGCAGCGGAATCCCGTCCAGGTACACATTGCGGGTGTTGTACGCCGTGTCCGCGGCGGTCGCCGGGCTCCCGGCGATCGCGACGAGTGCGGTGGCGGTCGCCGCGACGGCGGCCAGCTTGCCGAACTTGCTCATGGCTTCGTTGCTCCTTCAGAGAAGATCAACCGAACTCAACGTGCCCCTGCAGGTGTTGAGGCACCCCTAGGTATATCCCGTTGAGCCCAAGCCGCGCATCACCTTTAGTGAAACCACGCCCCAGAGATTGCCAACTCCATCACTATTGCTCCTGCTTGACGAGCCACGCACCCCAACCAGGTTTCACTTTAGTGAGGATGACCCGCCCGACTGGACCGTCTCCGGCGGGCGGTGGGCGAACCACTTCCGGTCGTCCTCCAGTTGGGCCGCGAGCGAGATCAGCAGCGGTTCGCTGCCCGCCGGGCCGAGGAGCTGCGCCCCGACCGGGAGGCCGTCGGGCGTGAAGCCGGCGGGGACGTTCACGCCGGGCCAGCCGAGGACGTTCCACGGCCAGGCGTAGGGGCAGGCCGATGCCATCGTCAGGTCGGTGCGCCAGGCCGGCATCGCGTCGAAGGTGCCGATCCGGGGCGGCGGCACGGCCGTCGTCGGGGTGAGCAGGACGTCGTACGCGTCGAAGAGCGCGCCGATCCTGCGGTGTTGGTGTGCCTCGCGGGCGCGGGCCGCTCGCAGGAGGCGGCCGCCGAGGAGGTGACCGGTGCGGGCGGCGCTGCGGGTGCGCGGGTCGAGCAGCGCGGGCTCGGGGTGCCGGTCGGCGTACTCGGCGATTCCGGCGGTGGCACGGGGCAGGAAGCTCAGCCCGATGTGGCCATAGCGCGGGCGTGCCTCCTCCACGGTGTGGCCGAGTCCGGCAAGCGCTTCGGCCAGGTCGGCCACGGACCGGCGTATCCCTGCGTCGAGGGGGTTGTACGTGGCGGTGAAGGGCGCCCGCCAGGCGAGCGCGATGCGCAGCCGCCCGGGCTCGCGGCGCGCGGCGCCCGAGGCGTCGACGACGGTCGGCCGGAACCGGTCCCCCGTGTGCGGCCCGGCGACCGCGTCGAGGAGCAGCGCGGCGTCGCGGACGGTCCGGGCGAGCGGGCCGTTGACGGTCAGGCCCTGGAAGCAGTCGTCGTACGGATGGACGGAGACCCGGCCGCGCTGCGGCTTGATGCCGACGAGATGGGTCCAGGCGGCCGGGATCCTGATGGAGCCGGCGCCGTCGGAGCTGAGCGCGGCGGGCACGATTCCGGCGGCGACGGCCGCCGCCGACCCCCCGGAGGACCCTCCGGGCGTGTGGCCGGTGTTCCAGGGGTTGCGGGTGGCGCCGAAGGCGGGGCCTTCGGTGAACGGCCACTGCCCCAGCTCGCAGGCGTTGGTCTTGCCGACGATCACCGCTCCGGCGGCCCGCAGCCGCCGCACGGCCTCGCCGTCCTCGGCCGCGTCGGGGATGTCCCCGGCGCAGCCGAAGCGGGTGGGCAGTCCGGCGACGTCGGTGTCGTCCTTGACGGCGATCGGCACGCCGAGCAGCGGAAGCCTCTCCCCCGCGGCGAGCCTGCGGTCCGCCTCCGCCGCCTCGGCGAGGGCGGCCTCCGGCCGGGTGCAGCGGAAGGCGTTGAGGGTGGGCTGCGTGGCCTCGATCCGGTCGAGCGCGGCCCGGACGACGGCGGTCGAGCCGACCGTTCCCTCCCTCAACTGCCGTGCCTGTTCGGCCAGTCCGGTGTAGTCGGCCGTGGTCACGGCAGCCCCCTCGTCTCGTCGGCTGCCGGAACCCTACTGGAGCGTAACTTCCCTGTCACCACTCTTCCGCCGCCCTGCCATGAGGGCCGTGTAGAGCAGCAGCGCGGTGGCGAGGCCCACGGCCCAGCCGTAGTCGGCGAGCGGTTTCAGGAAGGGGATGAGCCCGTCCTCGGGGAAGGGGCCCTTGCCCGGGGCCGAGTGCGAGCCGCCGACCGCCAGGACACCGCCCACGGCGAAGGCGAGCACGGCGGCGGGGTTCCAGCCGCCCGCGTACCAGTACGGGCCGTCCTGCCGGTACAGCCCGGCGAGATCCAGGACGGTCCGGCGGACGATCCAGTAGTCGGCGATGAGGATGCCCGCCACCGTACCGAGCAGCCCGCCGACCAGGCCGAGCCAGGTGAAGATGTACAGCTCGGGCGTCTCGGTCAGCTTCCACGGCATGATCACGACGCCCACGACACCCGTGATCAGCGCGCCCGTACGGAAGTCGACCACCTTCGGCGCGAGGTTGGCGAGGTCGTACGCCGGCGAGACGACGTTCGCCGCGATGTTCACCGAGATCGTGGCGACGAGCACCGTCACCAGGGCGAAGAGCAGTCCGAAGACGTTGTCCGTCTTCGCGGCGAGCGCGACCGGGTCCCAGACGGGCGCGCCGTATACCGCCTGCGAGCCGGAGGTGACGAGGACGGAGAGCAGCGCGAAGAGCGTCATGGTCGTCGGCAGGCCCAGGGTCTGTCCCCAGATCTGCGCCCGCTGGCCGGCGCCGAAGCGGGTGAAGTCGGGGATGTTCAGGGACAGCGTCGACCAGAAGGCGATCATCCCCATGAGCGAGGGGAAGAAGACGGGCCAGAAGTCGGCTCCCCAGCCCAGCTTCGAGGGCTGGTCGAGCAGCGGCCCCAGCCCGCCCGCCTTGGCGGCGATCCAGACGAGCAGCACGAGCGCGCCGACGATGACGAACGGCGCGGCCCAGTTCTCGAAGCGGCGCAGCGCCTCCATCCCCCGGTAGATGATGGCGAGTTCGAGGATCCAGAAGAGGACGAAGCAGAGCCACAGCGTCCACGGCTGGCCGCCGACCCGTGCCGCCTCGGACCAGCCGCCGAAGATCTTGTCGAGCAGGATGAAGATCCCCTGTCCGCCGATCCAGGTCTGGATGCCGAACCAGGCGCAGGCGACGCCGGCGCGGATGAGCGCGGGCAGGTTGGCCCCGCGCAGCCCGAAGGACGCGCGGGCGAGGACAGGGAAGGGGATGCCGTACTTGGGTCCCGCGTGCCCGGTCAGGAGCATCGGCAGGAGGACGATCACATTGGCCAACGCGATGGTGAGGACGGCCTGTTTCCAGTCCATGCCGAGGGCGACGAGACCTGAGGCGAGCAGCCAGGAGGGGATGTTGTGGGCCATGCCGACCCAGAGGGCGGCGAAGTTGTACGTGGTCCAGCGGCGCCGCTCGACGGGAACGGGCAGGAGGTCGTCGTTGACGAACCGGGGATCCGAGGGGGCCGTACCGGGCGGAAGCTCGACGCGACCGTCGGAGCGAGGGGGTGTTCCGGGTCTTCCGGCGGACGTGGTTGCGGTCATGAGCGGCGGAACCCTTCGTTCGGGGACGGAACGAGGCCGTGCGGGGCGTGGGGGGTTCGGCGGGCGCGGGGGTCCAGCGGGCGTTTTTTGACGATAACAGCGATGCCACCGGCCGCCCTATGGGCCGGACGAGAGCAATGGCCGCACGACAGGACGTTTGCGGGAGGCCGTGCGGGTCAGTCGCGGAAGAGTACGTAGTTCCCCCATCCACCGGAAGTGGTCATTGTGTCGGGCGAGCAGAAAGCAAAGGCGAAGGCCGAGCAGGCGAAGGGCAAGACCCAGGAGACCGTCGGTCGGGCCGTGGGCAACGAGCGCATGACCGCCAAGGGGCGCGCCGAGAAGGCCAAGGGCGACGCCCGCCAAGCCAAGGAAAAGATCAAGGACACGCTCGAGGACTGACCGGCTGTGCGCACGACGTCAGGGCACCGGGAGGCCCATCCGGCCTCCTCGGTGCCCGACGCGTCCTGGTGCCGGCCGGCGATCGCCGGCGAGGTCACCGATGCCCGCGCGCTCCGAACTCGAGCCGTTGCGGCGCGGAGGCCGGCAGGGGGCCGGTGACAGCGGCGCCCGGCCCGGTCACGTCGCAGGAGATGCCGACGCTCTGGCACATGCGATGGGTCCGGGCCACGGCGCTGAGCGACGCCGCCGAGGGGTTGGCGACGGGGAGTTCGACGGTGAGACGGGAAGGCCGGAGGGCGTAGACCAGGGCCTGGATCTGCAGGGCCGCCGCCGCACGGTTCGTGATGTCCAGGTCCCGGAGAATCCGCACGTTCAGGACTCCGTCCTCAACGACATGGCTGATCAGCACGATCTACCTCCAGGGGCTCGGCTCGGGGCTTGCAGCAGTCTGCACGTCCCCGAAGGGCGATCACCGCCGACGCCCTTCGCCGCCCTCCCGTGTGTCACCCGAACCGCCCAAGCACCACGGCGGCGGCGCCGGTCAGCTGAGGACCGGGATGATGTCGGAGCCGTACGCGTCGATCGTCGTCTCCTTCGCGTCGTGCATGGCGTACACCGCGAACTGGTCCACGCCCATGTCCCGCAGCCGCCGCAGCTTCTCGATGTGCGCCTCGGCCGGGCCGAGGAGGCAGAAGCGATCGACGATCTCGTCGGGGACGAAGTCGGTGGACGGGTTGCCGGCGCGGCCGTGGTGGCTGTAGTCGTAGCCGTGCCGGTTCTTGATGTACGCGGTGAGCTCCTCCGGGACCATGTCGGAGTGCTCGCCGTACTTGGCGACCAGGTCCGCGACATGGTTGCCGACCATGCCGCCGAACCAGCGGCACTGCTCGCGGGCGTGCGCCAGGTCGTCGCCGACGTACGCGGGCGCGGCGACGCAGATGGTGAGGGCGTCGGGGTCGCGGCCGGCGTCCGTGGCGGCCTGGCGGACCGCCTTGACCATCCATTCGGTGAGGAACGGATCGGCGAGCTGGAGGATGAAGCCGTCGGCCTTCTGTCCGGCGAGGGCGAGCGCCTTGGGGCCGTACGCCGCCATCCAGACCGGCAGCTTCCCCTCCCGTACCCAGGGGATCCGGATCGGGTTGTCGTCCACGAGCGCCTCGCGGCCCTCGGCGAGGTCGCGGATGACGTCGATGGCCTCCCCCAGCCGGGCGAGGGTGTTGGGCTTGCGGCCGGCGACGCGCATCGCGGAGTCGCCGCGGCCGATGCCGCAGACGGTCCGGTTGCCGTACATCTCGTTGAGGGTGGCGAAGGTGGAGGCGGTCACCTCCCAGGTCCTGGTGCCCGGGTTGGTGACCATGGGACCGACGTGCAGCTTGGTGGTGTGCTCCAGGATCCGGCTGTAGATGACGAAGGGCTCCTGCCAGAGCACGGCGGAGTCGAAGGTCCAGCCGTAGCGGAAGCCGTTGCGCTCCGCCCGGCGCATGAGGCCGACGACCGCCGAGGCGGGCGGGTCGGTCTGCAGGACGAGTCCGAAGTCCACGTCGTTCTCCTAGTTCAGGTACTGGCAGGTGGATCGCGGGGTGAAGACACCGTGTCCGGCGCGGCCGGTGAACTTTCGCTGGTCGATGACGAGTTCGCCACGGGAGAGCACGGTCTCGACCTGACCGGTGACGCTCTTCCCCTCGTACGCCGAGTAGTCGACGTTCATGTGGTGGGTCTCCACCGACAGGGTCTGGACCGCATGCGGGTCGTAGATCACCACGTCGGCGTCCGCGCCCGGGGCGATCGTGCCCTTCTGCGGGTAGAGGCCGAACATCCGCGCCGGGCTGGCGCAGGCGATCTCGATCCAGCGGCGGCGGCTGATGTGCCCGTCGACGACGGCCTGGTGGAGCAGGTCCATGCGGTTCTCCACGCCCGGCAGGCCGTTGGGGATCTTCGAGAAGTCCCCGCGACCCAGATCCTTCTGGCCGGTGAAGCAGAACGGGCAGTGGTCGGTGGAGACGACCTGGAGGTCGTTGGTCCGCAGGCCGCGCCAGAGCGCCGCCTGGTGCTCCTTCGGCCGCAGCGGTGTCGAGCAGACGTACTTCGCGCCCTCGAAGCCGGGCTCCGCCAGGTTGTCCGTGGAGAGGAACAGGTACTGGGGACAGGTCTCGCCGAAGACCGGCAGGCCCATGTCCCGGGCCGCCGCCAGCTCCCGTACCGCCTCGTCGGCGGAGACGTGGACCACGTACAGCGGCGCCCCGGCGACCCTGGCGAGCTGGATGGCGCGGTGGGTGGCCTCGGCCTCCAGGAGGACCTTGCGGACCTCACCGTGGTAGCGGGGGTCGGTCTCGCCGCGGGCCAGGGCCTGTTCGACCAGGACGTCGATCGCGATGCCGTTCTCGGCGTGCATCATGATCAGCCCGCCGTCGACGGCGGCCCGCTGCATCGCCCGCAGGATCTGTCCGTCGTCGGAGTAGAAGACCCCCGGATACGCCATGAACAGCTTGAACGAGCTGACGCCTTCCTGGACGAGCCGGTCCATCTCCTTGAGCGTCGTCTCGTTCACGTCCGACATGATCATGTGGAAGCCGTAGTCGATGGCGCACTTGCCGTCGGCCTTGGCGTACCAGGTGTCGAGTCCTTCGCGCAGGGTGTGCCCGACGCTCTGCACGGCGAAGTCGACGATGGTGGTCGTGCCGCCCCAGGCGGCGGCCTGGGTGCCGGTCTCGAAGGTGTCGGAGGCGAAGGTGCCGCCGAACGGCAGCTCCATGTGGGTGTGGGCGTCGACACCGCCCGGGATGACATAGCGGTCGGTGGCGTCGATGACGCGGTCGGCGGTCCAGCCGGCGGCCGCGTCGGAGCCGTGCGCGGCGAGCGCGGCGATCCTGCCGTCCTCGATCAGGACGTCTGCGTGGATCTCGTCGGCGGCGGTGACGACGAGGCCACCGCGGATGAGGGTGCGGGTGCTCACGGGTTGTCCCCCTCGGTAGGGATGAACTAGAGGGCTCGGAGGGCCTGTTCGAGGATGGCCGCACCCTCTTCGGCCTCGGCGACGGTGAGCGAGAGCGGCGGGGCGATCCGCAGGGAGCTGGTGTTGTGGCCGCCGCCCTTGCCGATGAGCAGTCCGTTCTCGCGGGCCGCCTCCAGGACGGCCGTGGCCGCCGCCGGGTCGGCCTCGTCGGTGCCGGGCCGGGTCAGTTCGATACCGATCATCAGGCCGCGGCCGCGCACTTCCCGTACCGACTCGACGCCCGCGCCGACCGCCCTCAGCCGCTCGATGAGCAGCCCGCCGACGCGGCGGGCGTTGCCCTGGAGGTCGTGTTCGAGCAGATGGCCGAGGTTGGCGAGGCCGGCGGCCATGGTGATCGGCGAACCGCCGAAGGTGGAGATCGAGTTGGCGTCGAGGCAGTTCATGATCTCGGCGCGGGCGACGACTCCGCCGACGGACATGCCGTTGCCGATGCCCTTGGCGAAGGTGAGGACGTCGGGCGGGCCCGCCTGGTCGTGCGCCTGCCAGCCCCAGAAGTGGTCGCCCGTACGCCCCCAGCCGGTCTGCACCTCGTCGGAGATCCAGAGGATGCCGTGCCGGTCGAGGACGCGGCGGAAGGCGGCGTAGAGCCCGTCGGGCGGGGAGGTGAAGCCGCCGACGCCCTGGATGGGTTCGGCGATGAGCGCGGCGACGTCCCGCGTGTGGCCGAGCAGGTCCTCCAGGTCGGCGACGCATGCCTCGATGAAGCGCTCGTCGGTGTACTGCGCGTACGGTCCGCGGGTGCGGACGCCGCCGTGCACGTACAGGGTCTGGAGCGGGGAGAGGGCCGTCGGGGACCAGGCGCGGTTGCCGGTGATGCCGACGGTGGAGAAGGAGCGGCCGTGGTAGCTGTTGCGCATCGCCAGGATCTGGTTGGAGCGGCGGTACGCGGTGGCGAGCAGCAGGGCCGTGTCGTTGGCCTCGGTGCCGGAGGTGGTGAAGAAGACCCGGGCGTCGGGGATGCCGGAGAGGGTGGCGATCCGCTCGGCGAGCTCGACCATCGGCCGGTTCAGGTAGAGCGTCGAGGAGTGGATGATCCGGCCGGCCTGTTCGGCGACGGCCTTGGTGACCTCGGGCAGTGCGTGCGCGGTCATGGTGGTGAGGATGCCGCCGAAGAAGTCGAGGTACCGGTTCCCTTCGGCGTCCCAGACGTGGCGGCCCTCGCCGTGGGTGATCTCGATGGGGTCCTGGTAGTAGAGGGCGACCCAGTCGGGGATGACGGCGCGGTGGCGGTCGTAGAGGTCGTTCACGGCTGCACCAGCCCGTCGTAGGCGTCGGGGCGGCGGTCTCGGTAGAAGGCCCATTGCTGCCGGACCTCCTCGATGACGCGGAAGTCCAGGTCGCGTACGACGAGTTCCTCGGTCTTGTCGGAGGCGACGTCGCCGACGAACTGCCCGCGGGGATCGACGAAGTAGCTGGTCCCGTAGAAGTCGTTGTCGCCGTACTCCTCCTGCCCGACCCGGTTGATGGCGGCGACGAAGTACTCGTTGGCGACGGCGGCCGCCGGCTGCTCCAGCTGCCAGAGGTAGGAGGAGAGGCCGCGCGAGGTGGCCGACGGGTTGTACACCAACTGTGCGCCATTGAGGCCGAGTTGGCGCCAGCCCTCGGGGAAGTGGCGGTCGTAGCAGATGTAGACGCCGACCTTGCCGACGGCGGTGTCGAACACCGGCCAGCCCGCGTTGCCCGGGCGGAAGTAGTACTTCTCCCAGAATCCCTTGACCTGCGGGATGTGGTGCTTGCGGTACTTGCCGAGGTAGGAGCCGTCGGCGTCAATGACGGCGGCGGTGTTGTAGTAGAAGCCGGCGTCCTCGACCTCGAAGACGGGGACGACGATCACCATGCCGGTCTCGCGGGCCAGCTCCCTCATCCGCGTGACGGTCGGCCCGTCCGGGACGGGCTCGGCCCAGCGGTAGTGCTCGGGCTCCTGCACCTGGCAGAAGTAGGGGGCGTTGAACACCTCCTGGAACCCGATGACCTTGGCACCCTGCCGGGCCGCCTCGCGGGCGTGCTCCTCATGCTTGGCGATCATGGATTCGGTGTCGCCGGTCCAGGTCGCCTGGACGAGTGCGGCGCGTACGACGTCGGTCATGAGCTGCTCCTTCGGCGCGGCGTCAGAGAGCCTCTACGCACGTAGACACGGTGCGTAGGAGGAGAACGTAAGCCCCGTCCCATCCCGGAGCAAGACCACCGCCGGGAACCGCCGGAGTCGATCATGATTCGTACCCGAGTGGTCCACGTCGGACACGCACCGACACGTCCCGTTCCTCAACGGTACGTGTCGGTACGCGTCGGCGGCCGCGGTACGCGCCGGTGGTGACCGCCTTTCGATGGTTTCCGGCGCCCCGCGGTGCCGTCCGGCGGCGCTTTCCGTACGTCAGGCTCCGGCGAGTCCCGCGACGCGCAGCGCATGCACCAGGTCCCGTTCGCCGCCCGGGGACACCGCGCGGGCGGCTTCCAGGAGTTGCGGTACGAGGCCCTGCGGGTCGGCGGCGGCGAGCCGGGCGGCGTCCTCCGGGGTGCGGACCCGCACGAACGCGGCGAGCAGCGCATGCGCCTCGCGATGATGGCCCTCGGCGCGCAGGGCGGCACAGGCTCCGGCGAGCTCCTCCACGGGGCGGGCGACGCCCTGGCGCAGCAGTTGGTCGCAGTCCTGGCCCCGGCCCGCGTCGGCGAGCGCGCCCGCGACGGCCGCGAGCCGACCGGGCGGCAGCGAGGCCGCCTCCCAGAGCAGGGTGGCCCAGTCGGCGTCGAGGCCGGCGCGGTGGAGTTCGGCCGCGAGCGCGGGCAGCCAGGCGGGCGGCCCGGCGGCGGCCTCGCAGAGCAGTGTGTGCGCCTCGCCGCCGCGGCCCTGGGAGCGCAGCCGCTGAAGGGCGTAGACCGCGTTCCCGGCGGCGCGGGCCGCGTCCTCGGCGACCTTCGGCGAGGTGACACGGGGAGCCGGGGCGGGCGGCGCCTCGGCACCGCCGAAACGGGCGCCGCGCGGAGCCGCCCCGGCCACGGGCAGGTCGGGCACGGGCACGGCCTCCGGGGCTTCCTCGACCTCGTCCATCCACGCGTACCGGGCGCCCCGGGGGCGCCGCTTGGCGGCGGGACCCTTCCGGGAGGGTGGGGGCTGCGCGGCGACAGGGGCGGGCTCGGGGTCCGTACGGAGCGGCGGGCCTGCGGCGGCCCACACCGGGCCGCGCCCGCCCTCCGCTCCTCCCGTCAATCGGGCCAGGCGGCCGGTCAGTTCGGCGATGCGGGCGGTCGCACGGGAGTGGTCGTCCTGGGCCCAGGCCAGGTCGCCGCTCAGCACGGGCGCGTCCGGAGAGGCCGGGTCGGCGCGCAGCCGGGCGTCGAGGTCGCGGGACCGGCTCTCGGCGAACTGCCGCTCCCGCGCCATCAGCGTCAGCCGCTCGCGCAGCGCCTCCGCACCGCCGGGCAGCCGGTCGTGGGCGGCGGCCGCCGCGGTGTGCAGCGCCCTCGCCCGGGCGGCCCCGGGGCCGGTGCCCGCCTCGCCCAGGTCCTGCAGCAGGGACTCGACGACGTCCCAGGGCAGGATCTCCGTACCGTCGAAGCAGGAGCGCAGCCCCTCGGGGTCCCGGCTCGCGAAGACTCCGTACCAGCCCTCGCCCGGCCGCAGACGGGCCACCATGTCTCGCAGGTGGTGCGCGAACGCACTGACCTCTGCCGGGAGTTGATACACCGTCATATCGCCCGCACCGCCCGCGCACTCGACTGGAAGCTTCCGGTCCGCGGCTATTCGACCCCAGTCGTGTTACGGCACGGCTACAGACTGTTTTCACGCAGGGCCCGGCTGTCGCGCGATCGGGTCAGAAACGCACGGCGATCCCGGTGTGCGGCCGCTTGCCGAGCCGCGCGATCGTGGCGGGCCAGTCGACGAGCCAGTACTGCCACGTGTACTTGCGGGAGAGCAGCTTGCGCACCCGGCGCAGCTCGTCCCCTTCCAGCAGCCGGGCGGTCCCCTCGGTCCGCACGGCGCCCTCCGGAACGTTGCCGCGCAGGTCGCAGACGGCGACCACGACCCGAGGGTCGTTCCTCAGCCGCTTGACCTTCCAGGAGTCGGTGCGCGTCCACGCGAAGAGCTCGTCGCCCTCCACGGCGTACCAGACCGGCGTCGCCACCCCCGTCCCGTTCTTCCGGAAGGTGGTGAGACTGACGTAGCGGCCGCGCCGCAGCTCCTCGGGCATCATGCGGCCGAGCCTACGCAGACTCCCGACCGCCCTCGTACGCGGCCCTGGCCTCGGCGATCTCGGGTACATGGGCCCGGGCCCAGGCGCAGGCCGTGTCCAGCGGCTCCAGCAGCGAGCGGCCGAGAGCGGTCAGCGCGTACTCGACCCGGGGCGGGTTCTCGTCGTGGACGGTCCGGGTGACGAAGCCGTCGCGCTCCATGGCCCGGAGGGTCTCCGTGAGCACCTTGGGCGTGATCCAGTGCAACGGGACGCGCAGCTCGGAGAAGCGCCGCGGCTGCCCGCCCTCCAGGCAGCGCAGCACCATGGCCGTCCACTTGCCGCCGACCCGTACGGGCTGCGCGCGCTCGGAGCAGTCGGGGTCGTGGAACATCTCGCGACTCAGCGGACGGGGCTCGCTCTCGATCATGCGTCCGACGCTAGCCCAGTACCGTTGAAGTAATCAGGCACCGCCGTTCTACGGTCCGGTCATGAGCGACGACGCGAAGAACATCGACGGCATCAAGAGCATCATCGTCTTCGGGGCGGGCGGCCGGGTCGGCAGGGCCGCCGTGAACGAGGCGGTCACCCGCGGGCACCGCGTGACGGCCGTGGTCCGCGACCCCGCGAAGTACCGCGACCTGGAGGGGAGTTCGGTCAGGCTGGTACGCGGGGACGTGACCGATCCGGCGTCGGTGGCGGCCCTCGCGGCGGGCCACGGCGCGGCCGTGAACGCCTCGGCGCGCCTCGACGTCCCCTCGGAGGAGTACTTCACGGCGGCGGCCCGGGCCCTGGTCACCGGGCTCCACCGGGCAGCCGTGCGACGGCTGTTGACGGTCGGGATCGGGGCGACACTGGAGACCGCTCCGGGCGTGCGGGTGATGGACGGTCCCGAATTCCCGGCGGCCTTCCGCACGTTCTCGCAGGGGCACGTGGCGGAGTTCGAGCTGCTGGACGCCGAGGCCGGGCCGGAGCTCGACTGGCTCATGGTGGTCCCGCCGCTGGATCTGAACCAGGACGCGGAGCTGACCGGCGGCTACCGGACGGCCGTGGGCACGGTGCTCGACGGGCCCGGACGGATCGCGCATGCGGATTTCGCACGCGCTCTGATCGACGAGATCGACCGGCCGCGCCACAGCCGCGTCCAGCTCGCCGTGTCCGTCTGAAACGGGTCGAGAGGCGGCGGACGCGACCGGCGCGAGGGTCAGACCGGCACCAGCGCGCAGCGCGTGACGATCTCGTCCATCGAGAGGCCCAGGACCCCCGCGAGGGCTGCGACGGTGAAGAAGGCGGGGGTCGGGGCCCGCCCGGTCTCGATCTTGCGGAGCGTCTCGGCGGAGAGTCCGGCGGCCGCGGCGATCTCGACCATGGAACGGCCGCCGCGCGCCTCGCGCAGCAGAACGCCGAGCCGCTCGCCGCGCTCGCGCTCTTCGGGGGTCAGGGGTGTGCGCACCATGGCGACCATTGTAATACCGGTATAGTAATTGGCATGGTCGAGATCAAGACGGACGAATCGGTGCGCGCCATGCGCGAGGCGGGACGGGTGGTGGCCGAGGCGCTGGCGGCCGCACGGAAGAAGGCGGCGCCCGGCGTGAGCCTGCGGGAACTGGACCGGGCGGCCCGGGAGGTCCTCGCGGCGGCCGGGGCCGGCTCGCCGTTCCTGGACTACCACCCCGACTGGGCCCCTGTGCCCTTCCCGGCGGTCGTGTGCGTCTCCGTGAACGACGCGATCGTGCACGGCATCCCGGACGACCGCCGCCTCGTCGACGGGGACCTCGTGTCCGTCGACTGCGGCGCGATCCTCGGTGGCTGGGTGGGCGACTCGGCGATCAGCTTCACCGTCGGCCGGGCCCGCCCCGCGGACACCCGGCTGGTCGACACGGCGTACGCCGCCCTGGAGGCGGGCATCGGCGCGGCCGTCGTCGGCAACCGCATCGGCGACATCGCGCACGCGATCGGCCGTGTCTGCCGGGACGCGGGCTACGGCATCCCGGACGGCTTCGGCGGTCACGGGATCGGCCGCACGATGCACGAGGACCCGGGCGTCCCCAACGAAGGACGCCCGGGGCGGGGGATGCCGCTGCGCCACGGGATGGTCATCGCGATCGAGCCGATGCTGATCGGCGGGGGCGGGGACGACCACTACACGGCGCGGGACGGCTGGACGGTCCACACCATGGACGGCTCCCGCGCGGCCCACGCCGAACACACGGTCGCGATCACCGACGACGGCCCGAGGATCCTCACGGCACCGTAGGCGCGTGCGTGTGGGTGCGGGCCCACAGGCAGGGTCCGTGGGCGGTTGGTCCTGGCGCGGGAGCCGGGCCTCGGCGGGCGAGCCGTCGCCACAGCCCGCCCGCCGTCGCGGCCCGCCCTGAGCCCCCGCCGAGCCGCCGAGCCCGCCCCGCCCGTCCTCGCTACCGCGCCGGCCGCACCACCATCGCCGAGCCGCCGCCCCTGCGCACCGTCTCCGCCGCGGCCACCCAGCGGCCGTCGGGCAGTCGCTGTACGCCGGTCGCCGCCCCGATCTCCGGGTTCTGCCGGAAGCCGTGGCCGATCGCCTCGAGTTCGCCCCTCAGCGGGCTGTTCCAGAGCCCCGGCTCCAGCTCCGTCGTCGTCTGGTTCCGCTGACTGGCGCGCGGGGCCGCGATCGCGTCGACGAGCGGCAGGCCCCGGTCCACGACGCCGGTCAGCGTCTGGATCACGGTGGTGATGATGGTGGCGCCGCCCGGGGAGCCGAGGGCGAGCACCGGCCGTCCGTGTCCGTCGAGCACGATCGTCGGGGAGATCGAGGAGCGGGGCCGCTTCCCCGGGCCCGGCAGGTTCGGGTCGTGGACGGCCGGGTTCGCCGGGGCGAAGGAGAAGTCCGTCAGCTCGTTGTTGAGCAGGAATCCGCGGCCGGGAACGGTGATGCCGCTGCCGCCCGTCGACTCGATCGTCAGGGTGTACGCGACGACGTTGCCCCACTTGTCGGCGACCGTCAGATGCGTGGTGTTCTCACCCTCGTACGTGGTCGGCGCCGCCGTACCCCCGCTCGCGCAGGCCGCCGGATGACGCGGGTCGCCCGGCGCCAGCGGGCTGGTCAGCACGGCGTCGTCGCGGATCAGGCATCCGCGGGAGTCGGCGTACCGCTGCGAGAGCAGCTCGCGCGTCGGCACGTCCTCGAAGGCCGGGTCGCCGACCCAGCGCCCCCGGTCGGCGAAGGCGATCCGGCTCGCCTCGATGAAACGGTGCAGATAGGCGGTCTGCGAGGCGGTGGAGAGGTCGGTCCGTTCCAGGATGTTGAGCGCCTCGCCGACGCTCGTACCGCCGGAGGACGACGGGGCCATGCCGTAGACGTCGAGGCCCCGGTAGGAGATCCGCGTCGGCCGGCGCCGTTCGGTCTCGTAGGCCCTGAGGTCGCGCTCCGTCAGATCGCCGGAGCGGACCACCCGGGTGGCCCCGTCCCGTACGGGAGGCGTGCGGACGGTGTTCACGATGTCCCGGGCCAGCGGTCCCCGGTAGAGCGCGCCGACGCCCTCACGGCCCAGCTTGTCGTACGTACGGGCCAGATCGGGGTTCTTGAAGACGGATCCCACGGCGGGGAGTCGGCCGCCGGGCAGGAACAGTTCGGAAGAGGCCGGGAAGTCCCGGAAGCGGGCCTCGTTGGCGGCCGTCTGGGCACGGAAGGTGGCGTCGACGGTGAAGCCGTCGCGGGCGAGGCGCCCGGCCGGTTCGAGGAGGGTGCGCAGCGGCTTGCTGCCCCAGGCGTCGAGAGCGGTCTTCCAGGTCGCCGGGGTGCCGGGGGTGCCGACGCCCCGGCCGCTGGTCATGCCCTCCTCGAACGGGATGGGCTTGCCGTTCTCCATGAAGAGCCGGGTGTCCGCCGACGCGGGGGCGGTCTCGCGGCCGTCGATCGTGTGGACGGTACGGGTCCTGGCGTCGTAGTGGACGAAGTAGCCGCCTCCGCCGATGCCCGCGGAGTACGGCTCGGTGACGCCGAGGGCCGCGGCCACGGCGACGGCCGCGTCGACGGCGTTGCCGCCCTTGCGGAGCACCTCGATGCCCGCGGCGGAGGCGTCGGCGTCCACGCTGGCGACGGCCCCGCCGTATCCGACGGCGACGGGTTCCTTCACCGATGGCCTCGGGCCGGTCGGTGGCGCCGCCGCGCCCACCGAGAGCACCGTCGCGGCGACGGCGAGCAGAGAGACCTTCCGAGCGGCGGAACGACGCATCCGTACCTCCAGTCAACAACCGTCCGCGCAGCGTAACTTCCGTCCGCCTTCTCGTCAGGACCGCCTCGAACAGCGGTCCGCCGTGCCGCTAACATGCGCGCCCATGAATGAAGACCTGCGCAATGTCGTGCTGGGAGTCCTCGCGACCGGGGTCAGCGGTTCGCTGGGCTGGCTGACCCGGACGTACCTCTGGCGCCGCACGCTCCGGCGCAAGCAGGCGTTCTTCGGGCTGCGCGACGGATCCGAGTGCCTGCTGGTGGTGAACCGGAAGGCGGGCAGCGAGCGGGCGGTGCACAACGTCGACGTATCCGCTCTGCTCGAACTCTCCGCCCTGATCAAGGACTGCGGGGCACGCCCGGAGATAGTCCAGCACGACGAGGCCCGGCAGGGCCTCGGGGACCGCGCGGAGTTCTGCGTCGGCGGCCCGTACTCCAACCGGCGGATGGCCGCCCATCTGTCCTCCCTGCTGCCCGGCCTGACGATGAACGTGGAGTCAGATCCGTTCGAGGACCGGGGCATGATCACGGTCGGGGGCGAGGTGTACCGGTGCGTGAACGGGACGACCGAGTACGTGATCCTCGCCCGTCTCACCGGCGGCGAGGGCGGACGGCCGGTCTTCCTCCTCTGCGGCCAGGCCGCGGTCTCCAACCAGGCCGCGAGCCGCTATCTCGCCCGGCACCACGAGAGGCTGGCGCGGAAGTACGGCTCCGGGCCCTTCGTGCTCCTCCTCAAGGTGGTCAACTCCGATGCGTACGGCCCCGATGTGGTGGAGCTGGTCGCCGATGTCACGCGGGCCGCGACGACGAGAGCCCCGGCTACCGCACCCGAACCGGCAGGGACTTGATCCCGTTGATGAAGTTGGACACGAGCCGCCGGGGCGGGGCGGTGAGGGTCAGGTCCTCCAGCGTGTCCCGTACCTCCTCGTGCAGGACGCGCAGCTGCAGCCGGGCGAAGTGGGCGCCGAGGCAGACGTGCGGTCCTTCGCCGAAGGAGACGTGCGGGTTCGGTGTCCGGTCCAGGTCCAGGCGGTGGGGGTCGGTGAAGACGCGTTCGTCGTGGTTGGCGGAGGCGTGGAAGACGACGACCTTGTCGCCGGCGGCGATGGGCCGACCGGCGAGTTCGGTGTCGCGGACGGCGGTGCGCCGGAAGGAGAGCACGGGCGGGTGCCACCGCAGGAGCTCCTCGACGGCGCGGTCCGTGGTGACGGCCCCGCTCCAGAGCCGTCGGCGTGCGTCGGGGTGTTCGGCGAGGGCGAGCAGGCCGCCCGGGGCGGCGCTGCGGACGGTGTCGTTGCCGGCGACGGTGAGCAGGAAGAAGAACATCTCCAGCTCGGCGGGGAGGAGTTCGGAGGTGGCGAGCGCGGTCATGATGTCGTCGGCGGGGTGCTTCCTCTTGTACGCGGCGAGTTCGCGGGCGTAGTCGAACATCTCGGCGAGCATGGCGGGCGAGCGGGGGTTGACCGGTCGGCCCCGCTCGTCGAGGACGGGCGGCTCGTCCGGGTCCTGGTAGGCGATGACCCTCTCGGTCCAGGTGAGCAGCAGTCCGCGGTCGCCCGCGGGGACGCCGAGCAGGTCGGTGAGGTTGAGCAGCGCGTAGTCGTCGGTCACGGCCCGCACGAGGTCGACCTCAGGGCCCGCGTCGACGGCCGCCTTCAGCAGCTCGCGGGCCCGTGCCCGCGCGGTCCCGGCGAACCGTCCGATGCGGCCGGGTGTGAACGCCCGGCTGGCGAGCCGGCGCAGGCGCCCGTGTTCGGGTGGGTCCTGATTGAGCATCATCCGCCGGATGAAGGGCAGATCGGCCGGGTCCGGGTCACGGATCTGTGTGGCGCCGAGGCATGAGGAGTAATCCGCGGAGTCCTTGAGCACCCGAACGACGTCGGCATGACGCGTGACGGCCCAGAACCCGGGCCCGGGGGGCCAGCCGAGAACGTCGTACTCCTCCTGCCAGGCGACGGGCCGACGGTCGCGCAGGACCCTGAACGCCTCGTGCGGCAACCCGTCGGCGTAGATCCGTGGGTCGAAGACGTCCGGTACCTCGCTGGTGTTCTCCACGCCCCCAGCTTGGGGCGACCGCCGCAGGAACGCCAGATCCGGGGATCACGCCTCCCCGGCGCGGCTCCAGAGGGTCAGATCGCTGCTGGTCGCGACGGCGAGCGTCCGCCCGGAGGGCGAGAAGCCGACGGCCCGCAGCTCGGACCAGCGGGAGTGGAACACATGCCACCACGTCTCGCCGTGCGACCCCCGGTGCATGCTTCCGCCGGTACTGAGCAGGACCCGCTCGTTCGGCCAGTCGGGCCCGACGACATCGACGCTCCAGCCACCGGAGGCGGTGGAGTACAGCCCTCCGCCGTACAGCCCCGCGATCCGCACCCGCGTCCCGGCGAGCGGACCGAGCCCCGGGCAGGAGAGCTCGGGCCCTTCGGGCAGCTCGCCTTCGGGGTCGGGGTGCGGGTCCCGCGCGATCCGCTCCCCGGTGGTGGCGTCGAACAGCCCGTGCCCGGCGTGCGAGACGACCATCACGAGGTCTCCCCCCGCTCCGCGGATCCGGCGCGAACCCGATCCCGACCAGCCCGCCGACGGCCGCGCACGGCTCGAAGACGGGTCGCCATGGCAGCGGCGCCGCGACCTGAGGGGCGGCCAGGACCCGCTCCCGCAGGGTCTGTTGATACGACGTGAGCCCCGGCACCGCCGAGTCGTGGGAGGAAGTGGACATGGCGCCGATCGCAGGGTCGAGGAGCGGTGAGCGGGCCCATCATGCAGGCCGTCGGCATGCCGCCGCGCGCCAGGGTCGCCCATCTCACATCCGACATCGGCGAAATAGTCCACATATTCGGAACCGATTCCGGCCGACGGCACTCTCTCCCCGCGTAAGAGATCACCACCGGAGGTCGTCCTCGTGAAGCGCATACCCGTGCCCGCCCTGCTCGTCACCACCGCACTGACCCTCGCTCTCAGTGCGTGTTCCGGGGGATCGGGTGGAGCGGGCGACGCGAAAGGTGGCGGGCAGGATGCGCCGGCGCCCAAGACTCGTATCTCGGTGAATCCGGCCGGGGCGAACGCCGAGGCGGGCAAGCCCGTCGTCGTCACGCTGGCCGAGGGAGAGCGGCTTCAGCAGGTGAGCGTGACCGATTCCAAGGGCGGGCGGCTCGACGGGAAGGTGGCTGCCGACGGGAAGAGCTGGACCTCCTCCCGTAAGGCCACGCCCGGGACCGCGTACGCGGTCGAGGCGCGCGACACGGCCGGCGGGAGCGCGAAGGCGGAGTTCTCCACCGCCGCCCCCGAGAAGGTCAACAAGCTGACGCTCGCCCCGGGGAAGAACACCACGGTCGGCATCGCCCAGCCGCTGTCGATCGTGTTCGACCACCCGGTGAAGAACAAGGCCGAGGTCGAGAAGCACCTCAAGGTCACGACCTCGAACGACACCGAGGGCTCCTGGGGCTGGATGCAGGACTGGTCGGGCAAGGACCGGGTCGACTGGCGGCCGAAGGAGTACTGGAAGTCCGGCACGAAGGTCACCCTCGACGCCGACCTGAGCGGTACCGACTCCGGCACGGGCGGCTGGTTCGTCCGGGACTACACCACGACCTTCTCGATCGGAAGGAACCAGCTGGTCAAGGTCGACCTCGACAAGCACCGGCTGACGCTGCTCCGCGACGGCCAGGTGGTCCAGGACGTGCCGATGTCGGCGGGGACGCCCGGCGGCGAGAAGGCGTCCTGGCGCGGGAAGACCGTCCTGATGTCCAAGGAGGGCACCATCAACATGCGCTCCGAGACCGTCGGACTCGGCGACGCCTACGACAAGATGGTCGACTACTCGATGCGGCTGACCTGGTCCGGTATGTACGCCCACGCGGCACCCTGGAACGCGGCCTACTTCGGCAGCGCCAACAAGAGTTCGGGCTGCATCGGCATGAGCGACGCGAACGCGCGGAGTGTGTACGACGCGGTGCAGGTCGGCGATCCCTTCGAGATCACCGGCTCGGACGCCAAGGGGACGCAGGCCCTGAACAACGGCTACGGCGAGTGGAACCTCTCGTGGTCCGAGTGGCAGGCGAAGAGCGCCCTGCGCTGATCACCCGTTCAACAATCGTTACCCTCGCGTAACTTACCGACCAGTTACCTCAGGTAAGCCCTGGCGGTTACCGTCGGGTCACTTTCACTGTCCCCACCAGTGACACGAGTAGGAGTGACCCGTGCGCACACCTCTGGTCTTCGCCGTCTCGGCCGCCCTGGTGGCCGGGACGGCCCTCGGGCTCGCCCCCGCCGCCCACGCCGCCGGGCCCGGCATCCGCTTCGTCGACATCGCCGGAGACGGCGGCACGATCCTCAAGGCCAACATCGTCACCCCCGCCGGCGCCGACGGCTCGACCCGCTACCCCGTGATCGTGCTCCCCACCAGCTGGGCGATGCCGCAGATCGAGTACCTCGCCCAGGCCAAGAAGCTCGCCGACTCCGGCTATGTCGTGGTCAGTTACAACTCGCGCGGCTTCTGGCAGTCCGGCGGCGAGATCGAGACCGCCGGACCGAAGGACGTCGCCGACGCCTCCAAGGTCATCGACTGGGCCCTCGCCAACACCCCCGCCGACCCGGCCAAGGTCGGTATGGCCGGGGTCAGTTACGGAGCCGGGATCAGCCTCCTCGCCTCCGCCCACGACAAGCGGATCAAGGCCGTCGCGGCCCTGAGCGGCTGGGCCGACCTCATCGAGTCCATCTACAGCGGCCGCACCCAGCACTTCCAGGCCGCGGCCCTGCTCGGCGGCGCCGGCTACCTCACCGGCCGCCCCGGCCCCGAACTCCAGCGGATTCTGGGCGACTTCCTCTCCTCCAACCTGGCCAAGGAAGAGGAGATGATCGCCTGGGGCAAGGAGCGCTCCGCCGCCACCTACCTGGACCGGATCAACGCCAACGGCGCCGCGATCATGCTCGGCAACGCCTGGGGCGACACCATCTTCCCGCCCAACCAGTACGCCTCCTTCTACGAGAAGCTCCAGGGCCCCAAGCGCCTGGAGTTCCGCCCCGGCGACCACGCCACCGCCGAGGCCACCGGCCTGTTCGGGCTGCCCAACGACACCTGGACCAGCACCCAGCGCTGGTTCGACCACCACCTCAAGGGCGTCGACAACGGCATCGACCGCGAGCAGCCCGTCCAGCTCAAGTCCCGGTCCACCGGCGGCTACGAGGGCTATCCGGACTGGAAGTCGGTGGGCGCGAACGAGCGGAAGATCGCCCTCGCCGGCACCCAGAGGATCCGGGCGAACGTCGACTCCGGCGCCAACGGCGGCATCGTGCTGCTCTCCAACGCCCTGGACCAGTTCCTGAAGACCCCGCCCGTCGCCTCGATCCCGCTCCTCCCCCGCCCCTTCGCCGGTGTCTGGCAGTCCGAGCGGTACGACACGGCCCAGCGGGTGCGCGGCACGGCGAAGCTGCACACCACGGTCACCTCCACCAAGGAGAGCGGCACCCTCGTCGCGTACCTCTACGACGTGGGCCCGCTCGGCCTCGGCAAGCTGGTCAGCAATGCCCCGTACACCTTCCACGGCAAGACACCCGGCAAGCCGTTCGCCGTCGACCTGGATCTGTTCTCCACCGCCTACGACGTGCCGGCGGGCCACCGTCTCGCCCTGGTCGTCGACACCGTCGACCCGCTCTACATCGAGCACAACCCGACCGGCGCACAGCTGACCTTCTCCTCCCCGTCGGCCGACCCCTCGTACGTGTCGGTCCCGCTGCGGGAGAAGTGATCACCGGCTGCTGCCGGACGGGTTCGGCTCCATGCCGGCTGCTGCGGGGCTCCTAGGGCCCCGTGGGAGGACCCCCACCCGGCAGCAGCGTCTCTGGTTCGGCCGGGCGGACGTCCGCGGCCTTGGTTTTGGGACTGCGACGCTCCATCCGGGCCACCCAGGTGGCGAACCAGGAGAGCAGCATGCACATCCCGATGTAGATCGGCGAGATCACCATCACGACGGGGATGAACGGCAGATCGTAGTCGAGGTTCGACGCGATCAGCTTGCCCGCGTGCAGGAACTCCTCGTAGGTGATGAGGAAGCCGAGCGAGGTGTCCTTCAGGGCCACCACCAACTGGCTGATGATGGTCGGCAGCATCGCCCGGACCGCCTGCGGCACGAGGACGTAGGTCATGACCTGGGTCTTGCGCATACCGAGTGCGTACGCCGCCTCCCGCTGGCCGCGGTCGACGGTGTCGACCCCGGTGCGGAACACCTCGGCGAGCACCGAGCCGTTGTAGAGGGTCAGTCCGGCGACCAGTGCCGGCAGCGGCTGGACCTTCAGCGCCACGAAGATGAAGAAGATCATCACGAGCACGGGCATGGCGCGGAAGAACTCGACGAGCAGCGTCGAGACCCAGCGGAACACCGCGCGTTCCGAGAGGCGTCCGGTGGCGAGGACGGCGCCGAGCGCGAGCGAGAGCACCGAGGCGTACGCGAAGGCCGTGAGGGTGTTGCGCAGGCCGCGCAGCAACAGCTCCTGGATCCCGATGTATGCGAAGGGCGACCACTTCGTGGCGGTGAACTGCTCGGTGTCGAAGAGGAGATAGAGGATCCAGCCGGCCAGGGCCAGGATCGCGACGGTGGAGACGACGCCGTAGAGCCGGTGCCGCTTGCGGGTCTGTGGGCCGGGGATGTCGTACAGGGCGGTGGACTCGGTCATCGGGCGACTCCCCAGCGCTTCTCCAGGACGTTGAAGATCGCGCTGATGGTGAGGGTGATGATCAGGTATCCGACGGCGATCCAGACGAAGGTCCAGACGATGTTGTAGCCGAGCTCGCTCAACGTCTTGTAGGTGCCGAGGAGTTCGTTGACGCTGAAGGCTCCGGCGATCGCGGAGTTCTTGGCGAGCGCGATGAGCGTGGAGCCGATGGGCGGGATGACGGAGCGGAACGCCTGGGGCAGGACGACGGCGTTGAGGGTCTGTCCGAAGGTCATGCCGAGGCTGCGGGCGGCCTCGCCCTGGCCGCGCGGAACGGTGTTGATGCCGGAGCGCAGCGCCTCGCAGATGAAGGCCGAGGTGTAGCAGCCGAGCGCGAGGACCGCGAACAGCTCGAAGGGGAGCACGAGTCCGAAGCGCGGCAGGCCGAGCATCACGGCGAAGAAGAGCAGGGTGAGCGGGGTGTTGCGCAGCACGGTGACCCAGACCGTGCCGAAGACCCGGAAGGAGCCGACGGGCGCGACGCGGAAGGAGGCCATCACGAAGCCGAGCACGAGGGCGAGGGCCGAGGAGTAGACGGTGAGTTCGACGGTGCCGAGGAAGCCTTCGCCGTAGAGCGCGAAGTTCTCTGTCAGGACGTCCATGCCGGGGGGCCTCCTCCTCAGCTCGCCGGGTAGCGGTCGATGGGGGGCGGCTGCGGGGCGGGGACCCCGGAGAGGCCGAGGGTCGCGTCGTACGCCTTCTTCCAGTCCCCGTTCTTCTCGTGGACGGCGAGGGCGTCGTCGAGGGCGAAGCGCAGGGCGTTGTCGCTGCGCGGGACGCCGATGCCGTACGGCTCCTTCGAGAACGGCTTGCCGACGACCTTGAGTTCGTCGGGGACCTTGGCCGCGTAGCCCATGAGGATCGTGTCGTCGGTGGTGACCGCGTCGACCTGGTAGGTGAGCAGGTTGTCGACGCAGACGGAGTAGGTGTCGTAGGCGACGAGGTCCGCCTTCGGGTAGTCCTTCTCGATGCGCTGGTACGGGGTGGATCCGGCGGCCGAGCAGACGCGCTTGCCGTCGAGGTCCTGCGGTCCGTCGATGTCGTTCTCGTCGGTGCGGACGAGCAGCGACTGACCGGCCATGTAGTAGGGGCCGGCGAAGCCGACGAGCTTCTTGCGGTTGTCGTTGATGGTGTAGGTGCCGACGTAGTAGTCGATCTGGCCGTTCTGCAGGGCGGTTTCGCGGTTGGCCGAGGCGATGGTCCGGAACTCGATCGTGGCCGGGTCGAAGCCGAGCGAGGCCGACATCATCTTGGCGATCTCGATGTCGAAGCCCGAGTACCGTCCGGTGGCCGGGTCCTTCTCCCCCATGTAGGGCTGGTCCTCCTTGGCGCCGACGATCAGATGGCCACGCTCCTTGGCCTTCCGCCAGGTCGGGGATTCGGGCAGCTGGAACCCCGACTGGACCTGGTAGACCGGGAGTTCGTCGGGCTGCGGGCCCTTGACGGGCGGACTTCCCTCCTTGCCGCAGGCGACCAGCGTGGTCACGGCGGAGGCGAGCAGCGCGAGGACGGTGAGAGCGCGTCGCGTACGGTGCATGGTGCCCCGCCCCCGTTCAGTGCTTGAGGATCTTGGACAGGAAGTCCTTGGCGCGCTCGCTGCGCGGACTGGTGAAGAACTCCTCGGGGGTGCGGTCCTCGACGATGCGGCCGTCGGCCATGAACACGACGCGGTTGGCGGCGGAGCGGGCGAAGCCCATCTCGTGGGTGACGACGACCATGGTCATGCCCTCCTGGGCGAGCTGCTGCATCACCTCCAGGACCTCGTTGATCATCTCGGGGTCGAGGGCGGAGGTCGGCTCGTCGAAGAGGAGCGCCTTGGGGTCCATGGCGAGCGCGCGGGCGATCGCGACGCGCTGCTGCTGGCCGCCGGAGAGCTGGGCGGGGAACTTGTCGGCGTGGGCGGCGAGCCCGACCCGGTCGAGGAGTTCGCGCGAACGCCGGTCGGCCTCCTCCTTCTTGCGCTTGCGGACCTTGATCTGCGCCAGGGAGACGTTGGCGAGGACGGTCTTGTGCGCGAAGAGGTTGAAGGACTGGAAGACCATGCCGACCTCGGCCCGCAGCCGGGCCAGCGCCTTCCCCTCGGCGGGGATGGGCTCTCCGTCGATGAGGATCTCGCCCGCCTCGACGGACTCCAGTCGGTTGATGGCCCGGCAGAGCGTCGACTTGCCCGAGCCGGACGGTCCGATGACCACCACGACCTCCCCGCGACCCACGGTGAGGCGGATGTCCTGCAGAACGTGCAAGGTGCCGTAGTGCTTGTTGACGTCACGCAGCTCGATCAACGGATCGACGACGGCCATACGCTGCCCCTGCCCCCTTCTCGGCTGTGGCGAGGTCAGCGCAAACTATCCAGCATAAAAAGGGACTTCATACCCGACACGCATGAAAACGGCATTAGCCGTATTTACTGCGGAGCGGTGGCCCGAGACCCGTTCGGGGCGGCTCAGAACTCGGCGGCCTCCGCGTACACCTGGGACAGTTCGGGTGATCCGCCGACGGCCCAGTCGAGCCCCGCCGTCACCACGTCGATCTCCCGCCCCGAGGCCAGCCGGACCACCGGACGACCCCCCGGCCACACCTGCCAGGCAGCGCCCGGCACCGTCCGCACGATGACCGTCCCCAAGTACAGCCCGGCGTCATTGCCGATCCAGGGCAGCTCCTCCGGATCGTCCCGCCAGCGCGGCGTGAGCTGGTCGATCGCCACCAGCGAGCGCGGGGTGTCGTCCAGCCTCACCCCCGCGGCCTGGGCCCTGGCGCGCAACAGCTCGCACTCGGCGAGCAACTCACCCACCCCCTCCGGATCACGGTCGAAGGCCGCGGCCAGGGGGGATTGATCGGCCTCGGGCCGCTTGCGCCAGATGTCCAGGAACGGGATGTTCATCCGACCAGCGTCGCACTGCACCCTCCCGTGACACCACCCGGCGCGCGGAGATCGTCCCGGCCCGGGCGGCCCGCCGCGTCGCCTCCCGTCCGGGCGGACACCCCCCTAGGGTGAGGCGCATGTCTGAGCCCAAGGACCCTCCGGCCGGCCCGCGGCGTGGCCGGCGCAACGCAACCGTCGCGCTCGTACTCACCCTGGCATGTGCCTCGACCACCGCGTTTCTGACCACACGGGAGGCACCGTCCGCCTCCGCACCCGACACGGGCAAGGTCTCGGCCGTCGCCGAGCAGCGTGCCACGAACGCCTTCCTGCGGGCGCCCGGCTCGCCGGTGACGGTGATCGCCCACCGGGGCGCCTCCTCGGCCGCGCCCGAGAACACGCTCGTCTCCGACGAGGTCGCCCGCAGGGGCGGCGCCCGGTGGATCGAGAACGACGTCCAGCCGAGCCGGGACGGCGTGCCGTACGTCCTCCACGACACCACGGTCGACCGCACCACCGACGGGACCGGGCCGATCCGCGGACTGACCTCCAGGCAGCTGGACCGGCTCGACGCGGGCTCCTGGTTCGCCCCCGTGTTCACCGGCGTACGGGTCCCCACCCTCGCCGCCCAGCTGGACGATCTGCGCCTGCGCGGCGGGAACCTGGTCCTTGAGATCAAGGGCAGCCACAGCCGCGACGAGGTGGCGCGGATCGTCAAGGAGGTACGCGACCACGGCATGGCCGGCCGGGTGCTCGTGCAGAGCTTCGACCCCGAGGCGCTGCGGCACACCCGCGCGCTGGCACCCGAACTCCCCCTCGGCCTGCTGCGCGACACGCTGGACCCCGACCCGGTCGCGGTCGCCGCGGAGCTCGGACTGAGCGCCTACAACCCGGCCGTCGCCCAGCTCACCGCCCACCCCGAGGCGGTGGGGAAGCTCCACGCGGCGGGGGTGGCCGTGATGGCCTGGACGGTCGACAGCGCGGACCGCTGGAAGACCCTGGAGGCGCTCGGCACCGACGGCATCATCACCAACCGCCCGGCCGAACTGTCCGGCTGGAATGCCGCCTGGGCCCAGGGCCGTCAGGCGGGGTCCACGCCCTAGACGTCCAGGTCGACGACGACCGGTGCGTGGTCGGAGGCGCCCTTGCCCTTGCGCTCCTCGCGGTCGACGTAGCCGTCCTTGACCGCCTCGGCGAAGGGCTTGTTGCCGTAGACCAGGTCGATGCGCATCCCGCGGTTCTTCGGGAAGCACAGCTGGCGGTAGTCCCAGTACGTGAAGGGGTGGTCGTACTTCAGCGGCCGCGGGACCACGTCCGCGAGGCCGACCTCGCGGAGTCCGGCCAGCGCTGCCCGCTCCGGGTCGGTGACGTGCGTGAGGCCCTCGAAGGCGGCCCGGTCCCAGACGTCGTCGTCGGTCGGCGCGATGTTGTAGTCGCCCAGGACCGCGAACGGCCGCTCCCCCGCGGCGTCCTCGGCGACCGCCGCCTGGAGCGCCTCCAGCCAGCGCAGCTTGTACGCGTAGTGCTCGTGGGCGACCTCGCGGCCGTTGGGCACGTAGACCGACCAGACGCGGACCGGTCCGCAGGTCGCGGAGATCGCCCGGGGCTCCTGCACGGTCTCGTAGTCGGGCCCGCCGGGCAGGCCGGTGACGACGTCCTCCAGGCCGACCTTGGAGAGCAGGGCCACGCCGTTCCACCGTCCGGTGGCGTTCACCACCGACTCGTACCCCAGCTCACGCAGCTCGTCGGCGGGGAACTGCTCGACGGTGCACTTGGTCTCCTGGATGCACAGCACGTCCGTGCCGGTGCTCTCCAGCCAGGCCAGGAGTCGGGGCAGGCGGGCGGTGATCGAATTGACGTTCCAGGTCGCGATGCGCATGAGCGCAAGCCTAACGAAGGGGTGTGACAGTCACCGTCCTCGCGGCCCGGTGGATCACAGCTCGGTCGAGTCGCCCGGGGTCAGCCGGCCGTGGTCCGTGCCGCCGAGGGCGCCGATCTGCCGGTCGTAGATGGGCCGGGCGAGGTCGGTGAGCAGGGCGTCGTGGATGTCGAAGGCCCGGCGCGGCTTGACCTCGCGCACGTAGTCGATCACTTCGGAGATCTTGTTCCAGGGGGCCATCACCGGCAGCATCAGCGTGTCCACCGGGTGGCCGGGGACGGTCAGCGCGTCGCCCGGGTGGAAGACGGAGCCGTCCACGAGGAAGCCGACGTTCGTGACCCGGGGGATGTCCGGGTGGATCACCGCGTGCAGCTCGCCGTGGACCTGGACGTCGAAGCCGGCCGCGGTGAAGGAGTCACCGTGGCCGACGGTGTGGACGCGGCCCGGGAAGGCGGCCGAGAGCTTCTCCGCGTGCCGGCGCCGCGTGGCGATCTCGGGCGCCGGGGGGGGCTCCAGAGCGGGCCCCCGCCCGTGCGCGGCGACAAGTTGTGGGGGGTGGGGGGGGTCGGGGATGAAGTGCGCGC
>NZ_JBHWBS010000090.1:0-12215 GCF_042735655.1 Streptomyces sp. NPDC059567
GGCCGGCCCGGCCCGGGCCGGCCGGCGCCCCCTTACGCCCGCACGGACGGGATCTAAATCGGTGTCGCCGTCGCGGACGGGTCCCTAGACTCACTCACGTGCCGCCGGCAACCCGGCGTGCCCGACCATGCGAACCGAGGGGAGCCGACCGTGCGTTGCCGTATCGCCGCCGTCGTCTCCCCGTCACGGTACGACGTGATCCTGATGTCCCGGTCCGACCGGTGCCGGCTGCGCGGCCGCCATCGGACGCCCGTGACGAACTTCTGAGCCCACCCTTCTCCGGGGGCTCGATCCGCCCGCTTCCGGGCCGTCTTCGTCCGGGAATCGCGCCGCCCTGTTCTCGAAACACCTCGAAAGGCCCCGGGCCGTGCGTACCCACCTTCACCTTCCCCTGCCCGACTCCCTGAACAGCGTCCGGAATCTGGGCATCCTCGCCCATGTCGACGCCGGCAAGACCACCGTCACCGAACGGATGCTGTACCTCACCGGCGCCATCCACAAGCGCGGCGAAGTCCACGACGGCACCACCGTCACCGACTTCGACACCCAGGAGCGCGACCGCGGCATCACCATCTTCGCCGCCGCGGTCAGCTGCGTCTGGGACGACCACCGGATCAACCTCATCGACACCCCCGGACACGTCGACTTCTCCGACGAGGTCGAGCGCTCGCTGCGCGTCCTCGACGGCGCCATCGCCGTGTTCGACGCGGTCGCCGGGGTCGAGCCGCAGAGCGAGACGGTCTGGCGACAGGCCGACCGGCACCAGGTACCGAGGATCGCGTTCGTCAACAAGCTGGACCGCGCGGGCGCCGACCTCGACACCGCCGTGGCCTCGATCCGGGACCGGCTGCACACCGTGCCGCTCGTCGTCCAGCTGCCGATCGGTCAGGAGGACGGCTTCACGGGGGTCGTGGACCTCGTGCACATGCGCGCCCTGGTCTGGGCCCCGGGCAGCGACACGTACACGGAGGGCCCCGTGCCCGACGCACTCGTGGACGAGGCGCGACATCGCCGTCGCGCCCTCGAGGAGGCGGTGGCAGAGCTCCATCCCGCCGCGCTCGAGGAGTTCTGCGCGCGCTCGGAGCTCGCCGCGCCGACGCTGACCGCGGCCCTGCGTGATCTCACGCGGACCGGGGACGGCGTGGTCGTGCTGTGCGGATCGGCCTACCGCAACCGCGGGATGGAGCCGCTCCTCGACGCGGTCGTCTCCTACCTGCCCTCGCCACTGGACGTACCGCCGGTCCAGGGCTCCACCGCGGACGGCGCGATGGAGGAGCGGGCCGCCGACCCGGCGGCACCCTTCGCCGCCCTGGTCTTCAAGGTGAACTCGACCGCCACCGGGCGACTGACCTACCTGCGTGTGTACGCGGGAACGATCGGAAAGGGAGATGTCGTGCTCGACGTGGCCGCACGGCGCACCGAACGGATCGGCCGCATCCTCCGGGTGCAGGCCGACCGGAACACCGAAGTGGACCGGGCGCAGGCCGGGGACATCGTCGCGGTCGTCGGAGTGAAGGACGCCAGGACCGGTGCCACGCTGTGCTCACCTTCGGCGCCCCTGCTCCTCGAACCGCCCACCGCGGCCGACCCGGTCGTCTCCGTCGCGGTCGAGGCCCGCAGAAGCCTCGACACCGACCGGCTGGCGTCGGCGCTGGCCCGGCTCGTCGAGGAGGACCCCTCGCTGAAGGTCCGCACCGACCCCGAGACCGGCCAGACCGTGCTGTCGGGCATGGGCGAACTGCATCTGGAGGTGGCCGTGGAGAAGATCCGCCGGGCCCAGGGCCTGGACCTCGGCGTCGGCAGGCCGCAGGTCGCCTACCGCGAGACGGTCGTCCGCGGCGTCTCCGACCTGGTCTACCGGCACGTCAAACAGGACGGTGGCTCGGGCCAGTTCGCCCACGTCGTCCTCGACGTGGCGGCGCTGGCCCCCGACGCCGGTACGGCGGGGGAGTTCGCCTTCTCGTCCACCGTCACCGGTGGCCGGGTCCCGCAGGAGTATGTCCGCGCGGTGGAGGCCGGCTGTCGCGACGCCCTGGCCGAGGGCCCGCTCGGCGGCCATCCGGTCACCGGTGTCCGGGTGACGCTGACCGACGGCGCCACGCACTCCAAGGACTCCTCGGAGATGGCGTTCCGCACCGCCGGCCGCCTCGCGCTCCGCGAGGCGTTGCGCGCCAGTGCGATGACGCTCCTGGAGCCGGTGGTCGAGGTCACGGTCACGGTGCCCGACAGCGCCGTGGGCGGGGTGCTCGGTGACCTGGCGGCACGACGCGGCCGGGTCTCCGGCTCCACCGCACGTGCCGGTACGGCTGTGATCACCGCGACCGTGCCGTTGGCCGAGCTCTTCGGCTACGCGTCCCGGCTGCGCAGCCGCACCCAGGGCCGGGGCACCTTCACCACCAGGCCGACCGGTTACGCACCCGTCCCGGCCGGCCTGGCGGCCGCGACGGCGCCCCGGTCGCCGCTCTCGACGGGCCCGCCCTCCTCCGGGCGGGCCCGTCCCACGCCCACGCCCACGCCCATGCCCACGCCCATGCCCACGTCCATGCCCTCGGCCGGGCTCTCGGCCGGGCTCTCGGCCGGGCTCTCGGCCGGGCTCTCGGCCGGGCCCGAGATCGTGCCACGCATATCATCCGATGGACACGGAGGGGGCATTGTGACGTCATCGAGGAAGCCCGGGCGAAGCGACCGCCGACGCAAGCGGCGTGAGGACGGGGAAGAGGGCTGCTGCTCCGGGATGCTCGACCACTGCGTCGCGACCCGGCAGTGCTGCCCGGACATGTGGCTGACCCTCCTTCCGGCTCTGTTCCTGGCCCTGTTGCGCCCCACGGGAGGCCGGCGACCGTCATCCGGCCGCCCCACCGGGCGCGTTGCCGGCGCGATGTACACGGCCGTCCAGTACTACCGCGAGGAGATCAGCCCACGCCGTCCGCCGTGCTGCCCGTACACGCCCAGCTGCTCCACGTACGCCGTCAAGGCACTGAGCCGCCACGGCGCACGGCGGGGCGCTCGCCTGACGGTGGCTCGCCTGATGCGCTGCAGGCCGGCGGCTGCCCGGCGCCGGGGCTTCAGGGACCCGGTGCCGGACTGACCGCCGGTCGACGCGGCGAGGCCCCGCAGGCCCCGACGCTCCGATTCTCGGTCAGCCCGCGTTCTCGCGTACGACGACGAACGCGCCGCGGCCGCGGCTCCCGTCCGGGGTCTCCCACTCGGCGGTGACCTGACCCCGTGCGTCCGCCGGACCGTCCGCCTCCTGGAGCACCCTTGTCAGAGCGAGGGTGAGCGGGGCGTCCCCGGCTGTCCGTACCGCGAGTTCGGTTCCGTGCGGTCCTTCGGTGACGGCGCCCGGTCCGGTCGCGGCCGTGAGGCCGTCTCCGTCGAACCGTCCCGTGACGGAGCGGTCCGGCGTGTCGGTCTCGCTCTGCGCCTGCGGCTCGGCGCGGCCTTCGAGCAGCGCCAGCAGCCGGTCCACCAGGACCGGGTCGTGGATCCCGTCGTACACCCAGCGCTTGCCGAGGACACCGTGCTCGGAGGTGCCGACCAGGGCGTCGGCGGGGGCGCCGTCGAGCGGAGCCCCGCGATAGGTCAGCGGCAGGTGGTACGAGACGGGCCGGTCTCCGGAGCCGTCCGTGACGACCATGAACTCGATGCCCACCTCCCCCTGCGGGTCGTCGAGCCGGAAGCCCCCGGCCTTGGCGAGCTCCGGTGCGCGCCCGGTGGCGACGTACCACGGCCGGGAGGGCAGCCAGGCGGCGAACAGCTCCAGCTTGGTCGGGGTCATGGTGGTGCGATGAATGACAGCCATGATCAGTGAACTTCCCGTCGCGCCGCCCGGTTCCCGTCACCGGAGTGACGGCCGCACCTCACGCGTGGGTACGCCCCGCGCGTCACCCGCCGCGGGTCGGCGGCACAATGAGGATCATGTTGCTGTCGTTCCAGCCGGTCCTCGAGCGCATCGCCGAGGAGATCGGGGATCTCGTCGGCCGGGGCCGACCCGCCGACTACATTCCGGCGCTCGCCGTCGGTGACCCGAGCCGGTTCGGCATGGCCGTCGCCGAGCTCGACGGGACGGTGTACGGGGTGGGGGACTGGCAGCAGCCCTTCTCCACCCAGTCCGTCACCAAGGTGTTCACCCTCGCGCTCGCCCTCGCCCGGGAGGGCGAGGTCCTCTGGGAGCACGTCGGACGCGAGCCGTCGGGCAATCCCTTCAACTCCCTCGTCCAGCTGGAGTACGAGCACGGCATCCCGCGCAACCCGTTCATCAACGCGGGCGCGCTGGTCGTCACCGACCGGCTGCACAGCCTCACGGGCGACGCATCGGGCAGCCTGCTCGACCTGCTGCGCGCGGAGAGCGGGAACATGGACCTCGACTTCGACCGGGACGTGGCCGCATCGGAGACCGCGCACGGTGACCGCAACGCCGCGCTGGCCCACTTCATGGCCTCGTACGAGAACATCGAGAACGCCGTGCCGGTCCTCCTGCGCGAGTACTTCCGGCAGTGCTCGATCGAGGCGTCCTGCGCCGACCTCGCGCTCGCCACCGGCTTCCTGGCCCGCCACGGCATCCGCGCGGACGGCTCACGGCTGCTCACCCGCAGTCAGGCCAAGCAGGTCAACGCCGTCATGCTCACCTGCGGCACCTACGACGCGGCGGGGGACTTCGCCTACCGCGTGGGCCTGCCCGGCAAGAGCGGTGTCGGCGGCGGCATCATCGCCGTCGTCCCGGGCCGCTGCACCCTGTGCGTATGGAGCCCCGGCCTCGACGAACGCGGCAACTCGGTCGCGGGAGTCGCCGCCCTGGACCGCTTCACCACGATCACCGGGCTCTCCGTCTTCTGACGTCGTACCGTCGCCGCGAGCGCCGCGGCTTCGACCTTCCGCGTCACAGCCGGGTGGGACGGTGCGCCGCCATCGGAGGAGCCGTACGGGACCGAGTCGACCGAACCGAGTGCGCACGACGGTGGGCCGGTCGGTCGACTCCGGGCGCCGCCGGGGCCGCGCCGCGAGGCGAGCGGAGGGCGTACGGGTGAGGATGGGAAGGTCGTCACGACCAGGAGCCGCCATGACCGATCGACCCACCCACCACGACCCCGCCCGCCGGCACGCCCCCGCTCCGTGGGAGGCCGGGCCCGTCGCCGCGCCCGGACAGGGGTACCCCGCCCGCTGCATGACCGCCGGGGACTACTGGTACGACCGCGGCGCGGAGAGCGCGGGCACCGGCACGACGTTCGGGGCGCGCGCCCGCACGGGCGCGGAGTAGCCGCGCGGTGGCCGTCACGCGTGAGCTGCTGATCGGCGGCCGGGAGGTGCCCGCCGCCTCCGGTCGCACCACCGAGGACCTCGACCCGTACACCGGCGAGGTGTACGCGACCGTGGCCGCCGCCGGCCCCGAGGACGTCACCCGGGCGGTCGACGCGGCGCACGCGGCCTTTCCGGCATGGGCGGCGCTCGCCCCCTTCGCCCGCCGGGCGGTCTTCCTCAAAGCGGCCGACCTCCTCGACGCCAGGACCGAGGAGGCCGCCGCGCTCATGGCCGGTGAGACCGGCAGCACGCGGCCGTGGGCGCACTTCAACGTGGGGCTCGCCGCGAACATCCTGCGCGAGGCCGCGGCGGCGGTCACCGCGCCCCGCGGCGAGGTGCTCAGCGCCCAGGAGGAGGGCGCGCTGGGACTCGCGGTGCGTGAACCGCTGGGTGTCGTCGCCGCGTTCGCGCCCTGGAACGCGCCCCTCATCCTCGGCGTACGGGCCGTCGCCGCCCCACTGGCCGCCGGCAACACGGTCGTGGCGAAGCCGAGCGAGAGGGCGCCGATCGCCGCCGGGCTCTTCGTCGCCGACGTGCTGCGCGAGGCCGGGCTGCCCGACGGGGTCCTCAACGTGCTGACCAACGCCCTCGAGGACTCCCCCGAGATCGCCGAGACGCTGATCGCCGATCCGCGGGTCCGCGCGGTCGACTTCACCGGCTCGACCGACACCGGCCGCCTCATCGGCGCGCACGCGGCGCGCCACCTGAAGCCCGCGGTCCTCGAACTCGGCGGCAAGAACTCCGTGATCGTCCTCGACGACGCGGACATGGACTACGCCGTCGACGCGGCCACGTTCGGCGTCTTCATGAACGCCGGCCAGATCTGCATGTCCGGCGACCGCCTCCTCGTCCACGACAGTCTCGCCGAGGAGTTCACCCGGCGGTTCGCCGCCCGTGCGGCGGCGCTCCCGGCCGGCGACCCCGGCCACCCGGACACCGTCATCGGGCCGTTGGTGAGCGAGGCCGCGGCCCGCCGGGTCGCCGCGCTCGTCGCGGACGCGGTCGCCGCGGGAGCCACTGTGCTGACCGGCGGAACCGAGCCGCGGGGCGCGGTGCACCCGCCGACCGTACTCAGCGGTGTGACCAGGGAGATGGAGCTGTACTACGCGGAGGTCTTCGGGCCGGTGTGCGTGGTCGACACCTTCGCCGACGACGAGACGGCCGTCTCCCTGGCCAACGACACCGAGAACGGGCTGACCTGCGGCATCATCACCGAGAACGCGACCCATGGACTGGCGGTCGCCCGCCGGGTCCACTCCGGCATCGTGCACATCAACAACCAGTCCGTCGCCGACGAGCCCCACGCTCCCTTCGGCGGCGTGAAGGCCTCCGGCTACGGGCGCTTCGGCGGGCGCTGGGGCATCGAGTCCTTCTCCAACACCCGCTGGGTCACGATCGCCGGCCGGCAGGCCCGTTACCCCTTCTGAGGCGGCGCGACGAGAGTGTCCGACTGGTGCGCCCGCCGCAGTGCGTCGGCGACGAATCCGTCGGCCTTCAGCTCCTCGACGAGGTCGGACAGGAACCGGACGGTCGCGGGCCGCCGGGACAGGGTCGTGCCCACGGCCTGCCGGATCTGCATGAACCGTTCCTCGATCAGCCGGAGTCCGGGACGGGAGGAGACGTACTCGGTCATCGGCTGCCGGATGCCGGCCGCGACCTCCAGTCCCTCGGAGCGGAAGACGTCCACGCCCTCCTCGCCGCGTACGACGGACGCGTGGCGCAAGGTGCGCGAGAGGTAGAGGTCGTACGCGGACCCCCGCTTCACACCGATCCGCACACCGTCGCGGTCGACGTCGGCGACGGTGGTGAGGGCCGAGTCCCGGTCCACCGCGAACACCCCCTCGATCACGACGTACGGGGCGGTGAAGGCGACCTCGGCCTCCCGGGCGGGTTCGACGGCGAGGAAGCAGAGGTCGGCCCGGTCCGTGGCCATCGCCTCGTACGACTTGCGCGCCGCGTCGAAGCAGACGAGTTCGACCGGTACCCCCAGCCGCGCGGCGATCTCCCGCGCGAGGTCGACCGTGATCCCTGCCGGGGCCTCGGGCGTGCCCGCGGCCAGGACCGGATTGCCCAGGTTGATCGAGGCCCGCAGTACGCCGGTCGGTGCCAGATCCTCGCTGATGTCAGCCGTCGCGCTCGTCATGGGGCGGAGTCTAGGACACCGCCTCACACCGGGTGCGTGGCGTCCGGGCGCGGCCAGGGGCGGCCTTCGAGGTGCTCGATGTCGCTGTTGAACCGCCTGAGGTACGCGGCGAAGTCGGCCACCTCGTCGGCCGTCCAGTCGCTGAGGACCCGCTCCAGGCCGCGGACGTTCTCCGCGCGGTCCGCGTCGAGGCGGCGCCGGCCCTCGGCCGTGATGCTGAACTTGCGGGCGATGCCGCCGTCGGGGTCCGCGATGCGCTCGACGACCCCGGCCTTCAGCATGGCCGCGGTCTGCCTGTTGAGCGTGGAGGCGTCCAGGCCGAACGCCTCGCTGAGCTGGCCGATGGACATGGGCCCGTCCATCCGGATGCGGCTGAGCAGGACGTAGGCGCTCCGATCGAGCCGTCCGGCGGTGCTGCGCGTCCGGGGGTTGAACAGATGCGAGTGCCGCCCGACGAGCATGGTCTCGAACTCGATCAGGTGCGTGGGCTTTTCCATGGGTGCCATCCTCCCAACCCCGCACGGCCGTCCGCCAACCACCGGCTGCTTCATATGCAGGATACATGCAATGTGTACTCTGCATCTGATGTGTACGATGCACATCATCGAGCAAGCCCCGAGGGAGAACCACGTGAACAGCTCAAGGACCGACGCCCGCCCCGGTGGTGTCGTCGGCGTACTCGCCTTCGCGGGCATCGTGGCCGCGCTCATGCAGACCCTGGTCGTCCCGCTCCTCGGCGACCTGCCGCGCCTCTTCGACACCAGCGCGTCGAACGCGTCCTGGGTGGTCACCGCGACCCTCCTCGCGGCCGCGGTGGCGACTCCCGTCGCGGGACGCCTCGGCGACATGTACGGAAAGCGCCGCATGTTGCTCGTCTCCGTGGCGCCCCTCGTCCTCGGCTCCGTCGTCTGCGCCCTGTCCTCCTCCGTCGTTCCGATGATCGTCGGACGCGGCCTCCAGGGCATGGGCATGGGCGTGGTCCCCCTCGGCATCAGCCTGCTGCGCGAGGTGCTGCCCGCCGAGCGGCTGGGCGGATCCATCGCCCTCATCAGCGCCTCCATGGGCGTGGGCGGCGCGCTCGGCCTGCCGTTCGCGGCGGCCGTCGCCGAGAACGCCAGCTGGCGCGTGCTCTTCTGGGTCGCCGCCGCCCTGAGCCTCGCGGTCGGTGTGCTGATCGGGCTGCTCGTCCCCGCCGGCCGGACGGACTCCGCCCCGGGCCGGTTCGACGTACCGGGAGCGCTCGGTCTCGGCAGCGCCCTGGTCTGTCTGCTGCTCGCCGTGTCCAAGGGCTCCGACTGGGGCTGGGGGAGCGCCACCACGCTCGGCCTCTTCGGCGCCGCGGTCGTCATGCTGCCGGCCTGGGGGTGGTGGGAGCTGCGCACCGCCGAGCCGCTGGTGGACCTGCGCGTCACCGCCCGCCCGCAGGTGCTGATGACGAACGGCGCCTCGATCCTGGTCGGCTTCGCGATGTACGCCCAGTCGCTGGTCGTGCCGCAGCTCCTCCAGCTGCCCGAGGCCACCGGCTACGGTCTGGGCCAGTCGATGCTGGCGATGGGACTGTGGATGGCCCCCGCGGGCCTGATGATGATGGTCCTCGCCCCGCTCGGCGCCAAGCTCACCGCCGCCCGCGGCCCCAAGGTCACCCTGGCCGCCGGCAGCCTGGTCATCGCCCTCGGATACGCGTCCGCCCTGCCGCTCATGGGATCCACCGGCGGCCTGCTCGTCGTCACCCTCGTCTGCAACACGGGCGTCGGCCTGGCATACGGCGCGATGCCCGCCCTCATCATGGGCGCCGTCCCCCTCTCGGAGACCGCGTCGGCCAACAGCTTCAACACGCTGATGCGTTCGATCGGCAGCTCCGTCTCGGCCGCCGTGATGGGCGTCGTCCTGGCCCAGATGACCACGGACTTCGGCGGCCATCTGCTGCCCTCCGAGGACGGCTTCCGTGCCGCCCTGCTGATCGGCAGCGCCGTGGGTCTCGCGGCGGCGGCGGTCGCCATCCTCATCCCGGTACGCCCGGGGGCCGACACCCCCGGGACCACCGCCCCCTCGCACCCCGTGTCCGGGGCCAAGGTCTGACCGACCGTACCCGCCGGCGGGCGAGACCCGCGGCGAGGGCTCGGCCGTCCTTCATCGCACGGCCATCGCAAGGTCCTCCGAGGTTCGCAGGGGTACGGCATGACTGATATGGGCATGTCAGTCGCAGCCGCGCACCCCCATACGGCGGCCCGTCAGGAGGACACAGGTGAAGACGAGTTCGCGGATCCGCAGGGTCTCGCTCATCCTCGGCAGCAGCATCGCGTTGGTCGTCGCCGTTCCGGGCAGCGCCCTCGCCGCGCCGCCCACGGCGCTGCCCGCGTCGGCGGACGAGCTGGAGCGGACGTTCCAGCCCGCCTTCGACTACGACACGGACGGCTGCTACGCCACACCGGCCATCGGCCCGGACGGAACCGTCAACGGCGGTCTCAAGCCTTCCGGGGCCCTCAACGGCCAGTGCAGGGACTCCTGGGACCTCGACAACACCAACGGCTACGCGCGCTCGAAGTGCAACAACGGCTGGTGCGCCGTCATCTACGGCCTCTACTTCGAGAAGGACCAGGCCGTGGCGGGCAGCGGACTCGGCGGGCACCGCCACGACTGGGAGCACGTCGTGGTGTGGATCCAGAACAACCAGGCCCAGTACGTCTCCACCTCAGCCCACGGCGATTTCAACACCTACGGCCGCGACCGGATCCGCTGGGACGGGACGCATGCCAAGGTCGTCTACCACAAGGACGGTCTGAGCACGCACTGCTTCCGGCCCGCCAACTCCAATGACGAGCCGCCGGAGAACCACGAGCACCAGTGGCAGTTCCCCGCCCTGGTCGGCTGGAACGGCTACCCCGCCGGACTCCGCGACAAGCTGAGCCAAGCCGACTTCGGAAGCGCCCACTTCGGTCTGAAGGACGGCAGCTTCCCCGGCCATCTGGCAAAGGCGAAGCCGGCCGGGATCCCGTTCGACCCCTACGCGTGACGGGGCACGTGCGGCCGGCGAGGTCCGGCCGGACGTCCGAGCGGCCACGCCTGACGGGAGGTCACGGCGAGGGGACGGCGCGCACGGGCACGTCGTGACTCTGGTGGCCTCCGCTGGCCAGTATCCGTACGTTGCCCTGCTCGTCGATCTCGGCCCGCACGATGCCGGTCTCGTCGGCGTACACCGGGTGCCCGCCGGCGCCCTTGCGGTCCGTGCGGGTGACGACGATGGAGTCACCCGACACCGGAAATGTCAGCTCGTAGCGTTCGACGCTTTCCATCCGCCCTTTATAGGTGAACCGCACGCCGGTCAGCCGCTCCGACACCTCCCACAGGCGCCGTGACGGCGCGGAAGTACAGGCAGCAGGGGCAGCCAGGTCAGTCGTCGGCTTCCGTGAAGTAGGCGGCGCTCTCCGTGTCCGCCGGGTAGTACGACTCGATCGTGACCTCGGCCAGCGTGATGTCCATCGGGTTGCCGAACGTGGTGGTGGTCGAGAACAGCCGCAGTGCTCCCTCTCGTCCGCCGAAGCGGAAGATCATCGGGAGCACGGTGTCGGATTCGCTCGCCAGGCTGGTCGTCTCCTCGGTCTCGGGCGTCAGTAGCTCCTCGAAGAGCGCGCCGAGCTGCGCGTCGGGAGCGGTGGCGAGCTGACGCGCGATGCGGGAGCGGAACACCGCGCGTACGTCGGCCAGGTTCACGAGCCGCGGAGCGAGCCCGTGCGGGTCGAGCGCCAGCCGCACCATGTTGATCGGCGGACGCAGCAGGTCGGGAGCGACATCCGCGAAGAACGCATCGACCGCGCGATTGGTCATCACGACGTTCCATCGCCGATCGAGGACCAGCGCGGGGTACGGCTCGTGTGCCCGGAGCACCCTCCCGATCGCGTCCCCTGCCGCCGACAGCGCGTCGCTGTCGAGCGGCCGCTCGGCGTACCGGGGTGCGAAGCCGGCCGCGAGCAACAGCTGGTTGCGATCCCGCAGCGGCACATCGAGCTGATCCGCGAGCCGCAGGACCATCTCGGCGCTCGGACGGGACTTGCCGGTCTCGACCAGGCTGACGTGACGAGCCGACACATCGGCGGCGATCGCCAGATCGAGTTGACTGAGCCGTCGGCGATTCCGCCACTGCCGCAGGAGCTCCCCGACCGTGTACACGATCACCAGGATCGCGCATCGCGGAGCCGTACGCCATGACATCGGAGTTCATCGACAAGCCTCGCGACCGCCGAACACACTGCGTCCATGACCACGGACACGGAGAACAAGAGCATCGTCGAACGGGCGCTGGCGCAGCTGGTCGGGACGGGCGACGTCGATGCGCTCGCGCCGCTGCTGAGTGACGACTTCGTCCATCACCGGCCGGACTCGACCTCGTCCACCAAGGCGGAATGGCTCGCCGCCGTACGCGCGGTGCCGCTGGACGACCTGCGGGTCGAGGTCCATCACGTGATGGCCGACGGCGATCACGTCATGATGCATTCGCGGCGCCGGATCGCGGGCGACGCGGGGCCGGGTATCGCCGGCGTCGACATCTGGCGGTTGGCCGAGGGGCTGATCGTCGAGGGGTGGGAGATCATCGAACCGGTCGCCGACGCGGCGGCCCATGTGGTGTGGTACGAGGCAACCGCCCCTACCGGGCGTTAGATCGGATGGCCGTCCGCGACCAGGTGCCGTCGCGGACGGCGCCGCGGACGGCGCCGCGGACGGCGCCGCGGACGGCGCCGCGGACGGCGCCCCGGACCGCGCCGCGGGCGGGGCCCCC
>NZ_JBHWBS010000090.1:12225-32884 GCF_042735655.1 Streptomyces sp. NPDC059567
CGCAAAGGACCAACCCTGGCGCCCCCGCCCGGGGGGGGGGGGGGAGATTATTGCTCACCCCCCCCCCCGCGCTCCGCCCCCCCGCCCCGCGACCTCCAGCGGCGTCACGCTGCGGGCGACCTGAGCCGCCAGTTCAGCGCCTTCCAGGGTGGCGATCACCGTGTGCGCCAGCTCCTCGGCGTCCTCCCCGGCGAACCCCGTGTCGCGCAGCTTCTCGGCGACCACAGCGCGCCACCGTGCGAACGCCTCGGCTGCCGCCTGCTGGATGTCCGGCGCGCTGGTCGCCGTGCCCACGACGGTGGAGGTCACCGGGCAGCCGTCGAGCCAGTCGGAGTCGCGCAGCCCTTCGGCGAGCGACGCGGTGAGCGCGAGAAGGGCCTTCTCCGGCTCCGGCTCCGCGTCGAGAGCCTCGCGCAGGAACTCGGTGAACTCCTCGTCGCCGAGCCGCACGGCGGCTGTGCCGAGCTCCTGCTTGCCGCCGGGGAAGAAGTGGTACACGGAGCCGAGCGTCGCCCCGGCCTCGCGGGAGATCTGCTTGATGCCGGTGCCTTCGTAGCCCTGGCGCTGCATCAGGCGTGAGGTCGTACGGATGATCCGCTCACGCGTTCCGGCGGTCTCGGGATCCTGCGGGGCCTTGGTCTTCACGCCTCCACACTACCGAACTAGAGCGTTCGTTCTAGCCTCTGTGCTACGTTCCTCTCTAGATAGAGCGTTCGTTCTAGTGATTCTCGGGGAGAACTCTGTGAGCACGTCTGCTGTGAGCACGTCTGCTGTGAACACCTCGTCCGTGACCGTCATCGGTCTCGGCCCGATGGGCCAGGCGATGGCCGGCGCCTACCTGGACGCCGGCTACCGGGTCACCGTCTGGAACCGCACCGCGAGCCGCGCCGATGCCCTGGTCGCCAGGGGCGCGGTGCGCGCCGCCACCGTCGGGGAGGCCCTGGTGGCCAACGAGGTGGTGGTGCTGAGCCTCACCGATTACGCCGCCATGTACTCGATCCTGGAGCCCGCCGCCTCGGCGCTGGAGGGCCGTGTCCTGGTCAACCTCAGCTCGGACACACCCGAGAAGGCCCGCGAGGGGGCCGCCTGGGCGGCGAAGCACGGGGCACGCCATCTGACCGGCGGAGTGCAGACACCGCCGTCCGGCATCGGCTCGACGGAGTTCGACACCTTCTACAGCGGTCCGCGGGATCTCTTCGAGGAGTTCAAGGGCGTCCTGAAGGTGATCACGGGTACGGACTACCGCGGCGAGGACCCGGGGCTGGCAGCGCTCTACTACCAGCTTCAGATGGACCTCTTCTGGACCGCCCTCACCGCCTGGCTGCACATGCTGGCGCTGGCGAACGCTAACGGCATCAGCGCCTCGGAGATCAGTCCGTTCGCGAGCGGGACGCTGGGCGGGATGGGCCGGTTCATCGACTTCTACACACCGCGGATCGAGGCGGGGCGGCACTCCGGCGATGTCGAGCGCATCTCGATGGCCGTGGCGAGCCTGGAGCATGTCGTGCATACGACACGGGACTCGGGCGTGGACGCGACGCTGCCCGCGGCGTTGCTGGAGACGTTCCGGCGGGGCGCGGCCGAGGGCTACGAGGAGGAGAGCCTGACGCGGCTGATCGAGGTGTTCGGGCGGGGAGCGGCGGCGAAGTAGCCGCTCCCCGGCGGGGGACGGCCCGCGTCAGGAGAGCGCGAGGCTCGGCCCGCCGCCACGGCCGGCGTCAGCCGTACCGTCACCGGCGAGTGCGGCGACCTGGTCCGTGATCAGGTCGAGGATCGTCGCCGAGGCCTCCGGGTCGTGGCCCAGGACGAGGAAGTTCAGGGTCAGTCCGTCGGTCACGGCGGCCAGATAGCGGGCCAGGACCGGGACGGAGACCCGGAGTTCGAGCCCCATGCCCGCGCTGACCTCCTCGATGAGCCCGTGGTAGATCTCGGCGTACCGCTCGTGCTGACGACGCGCCAGTGGCTCGAACCCCGGTGTGCGCAGGGCGTATTGGGTGAGCTCGTACGTGAGCATGTGCTCGCCCGGGTGCGCGCGGACATGGTCCCAGTAGGCGTCGAAGCCGGCCCGGATCGTCTCCCGGAAGGTGGCCCGCGGGCGCAGCGCCTCCTTCACGACCCCCACGTAGTGGTCGGTGATCGTCGTGATCACGGACTCCAGGAGCGCCTGCTTGGAGTCGAAGCAGTAGTGGAAGACGCTCAGCGACACGCCCGCCTCGGCGACGATGGACCGGGTCGTCGTCCTCGGGACGCCGTCCCGGGTCATCGCGCGGATCGCGGCCTCGGTCAGTTGCCGGCGCCGATCGGCGAGGGGCATGCGGGACATACGGTGGATCCTCTCGGTTCTGCGGTCGGCCGCCCCGGGGGAGCGGCGAGGGCCGGGCGGGGTGGACCCGATCGGATCCATCCCGCCCGGCCCGTGGGCCGTGCCTCGTCGCCCTGTCTCGTCGTGGCTCAGCCGCTGTAGACGCCCACCTCGTGGAGCGAGTACCCCCAGTCGGTGGCCCGCTGCACTCCCTGGATCCGTACGTACCGGGCGGTGGTGCCGGCGAATCTCGCCGTGTCCAGGCCGCCGTCACCGGCCTCGGTCGACCAGACGGTACGCCACACGGCGTCGTCGTCGGACACCTCGATGCGGTACGCCCTGCCGTACGCCCGCTCCCAGTCGAGGGTGATGCGCTTGACCAGCTGCGGCTGCCCGAGGTCGATGCGCAGCCACTGGCCCTCCCTCCACTCGCTCGCCCAGCGGGTGCCCCGGTCACCGTCCACGGCCCGGCCGGGCGCGTAGGTGACGAACGGGTTCCACCACTCGGTGGTGGAGGCGGAGGCCGCCGCGCCCGAGGCCAGGTTCACCCCGGCCCGATGCTGCTCGGAGGCGCCCCAGGTGTCGAGGTAGGACTCGGCGCCGCGGAAGAGGTCGTCCACCACGCCCTGACCGCCGACCTTGCGGATGTCCTCGATCCAGTCCGGCACGAGCCCGGCGTGCGAGGCGCCGTCGGTGTTGAGGTCCCAGGTGCGCTGCCCGGTGGTCTGCCGGTCGATGACCGAGCCGCCGTCGACGCTGCGGAAGGGGTACGTGACCTTGTTCGGCGCGTCGGCGCCGCGCGGGCCGGGCCAGCCGCCGACGCCGTTCATGTCGGTCCCGTAGCCGTAGCCGACCCCGTACTTGTCGCGCAGGGCGTCCTTGGCCTTGGCCTCCGCGCTGAACGCCTCGGACCCGTTCATGTACTGGGCGGCGAACCCGCCGAGCTTGTACAGCCGCTCGGTCCAGCTGCTGTCCATCCAGCTGTGCGAGGAGATCGCGCCGGGGTAGGACTCCGACTCCATGATGTCGAAGGCCCGGCCGGCGGCCTTCACGCTCATGTGGTCGAGTTCCAGCATCATCTTGCGTTTCATCATCCCGCGCACCGCGTACTCGCCGAGTTCGGTGAGCCCGCGGGTGTTGCACCGGGCGTTCTGGTCGTACCCGGGCACGCTCACGCCGGCCGGCAGCTCCTTCTGCGCGTTCGGCGCCGCGGCCAGGCCGATCGGGTTGTCCTGCTGCGGGCCCGCGCACTGCTCGGTCTTCCAGAAGGTCCCCGTGGAGAGGAACTGGCCCACGTTGATCGCCGTGCCGAGCGCCCCGGAGTCGAAGCGGACCCCGCAGAGCGCGTTGTCGAACTTGTGGCACAGGAACATGCTGCGCACGCCGAGCCCGTGGAGCTCGTCCAGGCCGCGGTCGATGTCCGCCCGGGAGCACTGCGCGATGTCGAGGATCTGCTTGCACCCGAAGGGCTCGGAGGTCTCGACGCCGAGCACCACGGCCAGCTTGCCCTGGGCGATGACGTCGCGGGCCTGGGCGCTGTCGGTGACGATCCGGAACCAGCCCTTCCCGGGGCCGCCGAACATCTTGTCGACGTAGTCCTGCATCTCGTACGTCTTCCTGGCCTGCAGGCGGATGGAGTCCATCTCGTCGCAGCCGCGGTCCTTGAAGAAGTAGACCGAGCAGATCACGCCGTTGGTGACCAGGTCGTTGACGAGGACCCGCTGGCCGCCGCGCCAGGCCCGCTCGACCCAGGCGTAGTAGTTCTGCTGGTGGGTCAGCGAGTCATGGGCGGGCCAGTCCTTGAAGGTCGGCCAGCCGTTCGGGTCGTGCTTGCCGTCGCCGCCCTTGGTGATGAAGTCGAAGATCGCGAGCGAGCCGTCCGGGTAGTGCTCGGGACAGTCCTTGAGCGCGTCGGCGACGCCCAGTTCGGAGAAGGTCTTGCCGCAGATGAGGCGCCCGCCGAAGGCCTCGTTCGACATCAGGTGGTTGTGCGCGTCGACGAACCCGCGCACCTCGCCCTGGGCGTTGGTGCCCTTGAAGGGTTCGCCCGTGATGTTGATGGCGGAGTCGGGCTGGGGGCGGGCGGAAGGGTTCCACCAGGTGTCGTCGGCGGCGGAACCGGGCGCGGGGCCGAGCAGCATGGCGGCCAACGTGGCCAGGAGCAGCGACAGTACGGCCAAGGCCCTGCCTCTGCCGGTCATGGAGCTGCGTGGGGGGCGCGTCAGGGACATCACTCACGTCCTCGGTCGGCGGGTCGGCGGCGCGGTGTGAGTTGTCATGTTCCGCGCTGAGGGTGTGACGAGAATCCCGACTGCCACGACCCGAGTCAAGAGTCCGGGACACTTGACCTGATGGACCGTCGGGTCGGGTCGGCGCGTGGAAGGAACCCCGATTCCGACGGCAACCTTCGGCCGAGCGGCGGCGACAAGGAGGCGCAAGGACCGAACGGACCCCCCCCACACCGAAGGCATGGGATACATGAGCAGACACAAGAGACGGCCCAAGCGCGTCGTCGTCCTCTCCGCGACCGCCGCCACGCTCGGGCTGACGACCGCCGTGCTGGCGACCACCCTGATGAGCCCCGCGAGCGCGGCCGGTGCCTGGCCCAAAGCCAAGGGCGACAAGCCGGTCACCAGCACGATCGAGGTCACCGGGACGTACGACGGCAAGCTCCAGCGCTTCTACGGGAGCGGCGCGCTCGGCGGGGACGGGCAGGACGAAGGGCAGGCCCCGCTCTTCAAGCTGAAGGACGGCGCCGTCCTCAAGAACGTCGTGCTCGGCTCGCCGGCCGCCGACGGCATCCACTGCATGGGCAGTTGCACGATCCAGAACGTCTGGTGGGAGGACGTCGGCGAGGACGCCGCCACCTTCAAGGGCACCTCGGCGGACTCCGTGTACTCGGTCTACGGCGGCGGCGCCCGCAAGGCCTCCGACAAGGTGTTCCAGTTCAACGGCGCCGGCAAGCTGGTCGTCACCAAGTTCCAGGTCTCCGAGTTCGGCAAGCTGGTGCGCACCTGCGGCAACTGCTCCAAGCAGTACCGCCGTTCGGTCATCGTCAACGACGTGGACGTGACCGGGCCCGGCAAGTCGCTCGTCGGCGTCAACGCGAACTACGGGGACACCGCGGCCCTGCGCAATGTCCGGATCCACGGCGACAGCGGCAAGAAGATCAAGCCGTGCGTCCGCTTCCAGGGCAACACGACGGGCAAGGAGCCCGTCGAACTGGGCAGCGGCCCCGACGGCACGCACTGCAAGTACACCGGCTCGGACATCAGTTACGACTGAGGCCCCGACGCCACCGGCGCCCTGCGCGCCGGTGGCGTCCGCTCGTCGCCCGCCGGGTCCTCGCCGGGGTCGAGGGGCTGATGACGCTGCGCCCAGCGGACGGCCAGGGGTGCGGCCAGACCCGTCAGCGCGAACAGCGCGCCCACGACGTACCACCCGGGCCGCCCCCAGGTGATGCAGAGCGCGATGAGCAGTCCCGGCCCGAGGGTCTCGGCGAGACCGGCACCCAGGCCGAACACGCCCAGGTACTGGCCGGTGGCATGCCTCGGAGCGAGGGCGAACGACACCTCGAAGCCTCCGGCGGCATGCCACAGTTCGCCGATCGTGTGGACGACGACCGCGGTCATGAGCAGCGTCACGGCGGCCCACGTCGGCGGTCCGGCGGACAGCGAGATCAGTGAGCAGGAGACGAGGAAGGCCACACCCGATCGGCGGTAGGCGGCTCCGCCGGCGGCGGGGGAGTCGACGGCGCGGCTGGCGCGCACCTGGCAGGCGATGACGATGACCGTGTTGACGAGCATCGTGCCCGAGATGAGCCAGCGCGGTGCGGTGACCGCGTCGACCAGCCAGAGGGGGATGGCCACGGTGAGCACCTTGAACTGGATGGCCATGATGCCGTCGAGGGCCGTGAGCAGAAGATAGGGCCGGTCCCGCAGGGCGACCCAGCGCGGACCGCCCACGGCGGGGCCGGGTGCGACCGGCGGCAGGAGGACCAGGATCGCCGCGGAGGCCGCGAAGGCGATCGCGTTGCCGACGACCAGAAGCTGGTACGCGGTGTGGGTGCCCACCTGGACCACCCAGCCGGCCAGCAGGGCGCCGAGCGAGATGCCGATGTTGGTCACCGAGCGGAGATAGGCGCGGAACCGCTGCGGACGGTCCCCTCCGTAGTGCCGGATCAGGGGACTGCGTGCGGCAAGGCCCGCCGCCTGCGCGCCGGTGGCCGCGCAGACCGCCAGGACGAACATCCAGAAGTCGTCGGCGAACACGAAGCCCGCCGTCGCCGCCGTCCGGACCACGAGGGTGATCGCGTAGACGCCGCGCGCTCCGCGGGTGTCCGCCAGGCGGCCGACGGCGATGCCCACCGCGAGCGAGACGAACCCGGCGATCCCGAGCCCGAGGCCCACCTGGCTCGCAGGAAGGTGCACTGCCTGGGTGAAGTACAGGACCCCGGCGGTCAGATAGAGGCCGCTGCCGACCGTGTTGACGAAGTTCGAGGCGGCGATGACCCGTTGAGGGCCGGTGTCCGGCAACAGAGTGGGCATGGCGGGGCTCCGCGTCCAGGTCAGGCGGTAAGGACCCGGATAGCTTCTTGCATATTACTTGCAACAGCAAGAGGTAGGCGGAAAGCGAGCCCCCTTACGCTGGCGGCATGGACCGGAACCGGAAGCGCGACCGTAGGCCGGCCCGGCGCGCGCGGGTGGGCGCGGCCGGGTCGACTGCTCTGCCGGACGTGGTTGTCGCCGGGAGCGGCGTGGTCCTCGTGGGGTTCTTCTCCGCCCGCCGGAAGGACTTCGGTGCCCTCATGGAGGCCGCGGCCGGAGAGGTGACGGCGCGGGGCGGGGAGGTCGTCGGGGAGTTCGTCCAGCGCCGGGGTGTGTCCAGGGGCGGGGCGCGGCTGTTGGGGGTGCCGTACTCCTTGCGGACCGTGCTCGGCTCCGGGAAGGTGCGCGAAGTCGTCGAGCTCTGCGGGCGGACCGGGGCCGACGCCGTCGTCTTCGTGACACCCCTGACGGATCATCAGCGTCTCGTGCTGGCCGACGTCTTCAGTCGCCCCGTGGCGAGCCTTGCCGACGTCCTCCGCCCTCCTGTCCCGGCCGGCGCCGACGGTCAGGCGCCCGCGCGGGCCGCGCGTACGGAAGGGGAGTTCCGCATCAGCAGTGCGTAGACGGCAGAGGTGACCACGATGCCGGCGGGCAGCGCGAGGTCGGAGCCGGCCAAGGCGGCGGCGATCGGGCCTGTGTACACCGTGTTGACGCAGAGGGCGGCCGCGGTCACGCCGGCGCCGAGCGCGACGGCACCGGCTCCGTTGACGCCGCCGGAGTACCAGAACGGGCTCCCCCGGGTCTCGTCCATCAGCGCGAGACCGTCGTAGCGGTTGCGGCGCAGCAGGATGTCCGTGGCGTAGAGGGTCATGGCGGGGCCCAGCAGGACGACGGTCAGCTGCAGCACGTTGCTGACCGTGTCCAGGAAGTTGGACACGAGCAGCGCGTACAGGGTCAGGGCGGAGGCGACGGTTCCGTCGACGATCACGCTGAGCGAACGGCGGATGCGGATGCCGACGGCCTGCAGGGCGAGACCGGCGCTGTACGCGGTCAGGGCGTTGATCGAGATCGTGCCGAGGACCAGGGCGATCAGGAACACCGGGTGGAACCAGCCGGGCAGGATCTCCTCCAGCGCGGTCTGCGGGTCGGTCATGTCGACCGCCGTCGCGGCCAGCGCGCCGAGCGAGCAGACCGCGACGCTCGGCAGGAAGCCGCCGAGCGCGGTCCAGCCGGCGACCGCCCGCGGGGAAGCCGTACGGGGCAGATAGCGGGAGAAGTCCGCGCTCGTCGTGTACGAGAGCGGGCCGGAGGCGATGACGGTGACGCCGGCGAGGAGAGTCGCCCACAGGCCGGCACCCGTCAGCGGCGCGTCGGGTACGTGGCCGAAGTCCGCGCGCATCAACACCGCGTAGGCGACCACGCCGAAGGCGGCGGTGAGGGCGATCGTGATCGGCAGGTACAGCTTCACGATCAGGCCGTGACCGTAGACGCTGATGGTCAGCGTCAGCGCGGCGATGGCCAGGACGACGGCGGTCTTGACCACGGTGTTCGCCGGGAGGCCGATCTTGTCGACGAGGGCGAAGGCCGCGCTCGCGGCGGCGGCCAGATTCAGGGCGAAGTAACAGACGGAGATCATCCAGCCGGTGACCGCGTTGTTCACGCGATTGCCGCGGATGCCGTACATCGCCCGCGTGATCACCTCGCTGGGCACGCCCGCGGCCGGGCCCGACATCGCCAGCACTCCGGTGAGCAGCCAGAACAGATTGCCCACCACGATCACCAGGAGGGCCTGCCCCAGGCTCAGGCCCATGAGGACCAGAGCCCCGCCGATGACCAGGCTGAGGTAGTTGACGTTGGCCGCCGCCCAGATCGCGAACAGCTCACGGGGACGTCCATGACGTTCGGCATCGGGGATGTGATCGATGCCGTGGACCTCGACCCGTCCCGCCCGGTCGGTGACCGGCGGCGCGCCATCGGCGCCGTGGCGCGGGTCGGGGATGGTGGAAGTCATGAGGTCCTCCGGATACGTGTGGTGCGCACCTGCTTGCTTATTGGTCGCACACTCAATAGCATCGCCGGTATGTCGTCAAGCGTCCAGCGCAAACGAGTTCGCAAGTCCCCGGAGGCCCGACGGGCGGAGATCGTCGAGGCCGCGGCCCGGGTCGCCCTGACAGAGGGCCTGGAAACCGTCACCCTCCGGCGGATCGCCGAGGAGCTCGACGTACGACCGGGCCTGATCAGCCACTACTTCCCCTCGGCGGAGGATCTCGTCGCCGAGGCGTTCAGCACGGCGGCCACGGGCGAGCTCGACGCGCTGCTGCCCGCCGACCGGTCCGACGGGACCCCCACGCAGTACCTCGCGCGCTACTTCGCCCTCTCGGCCGGAGAGGCGTACGACGACATCAGCCGGCTCTGGATCAACGCCCGGCACCTCAGCCGCTACCGGCCCCTGCTGCGCGACCGGGTCGCCGAGCAGGAGCTCGCCTCCGACGACAGGCTGGAGGGGCTCATCCGGGACGGCGTCGGAACCGGGGAGTTCCGTACGGACGACCCCCGCGCGACGGCCATCCAGATCCTGGTCGTACTCGACGGCCTCGGCGCCCACGCGAACACCGACCGCAGCAACCGGCCGGAGGTGGTGACGCGCATGGCCGTCACCACGGCCGAGCGCGAACTCGGCCTGGCGCGCGGCGCCCTCGACCAGGCCGCCCCGCTACCGGAACCGGGTGCCGGGGGTGCCTCCGGCACCGGCACCACGGCACCCTCCGGCGAGGGCGGCGGGGACGCTTCCCCCGGCAACGCCTCGCCCGGCGCCGACGACAGCCCCGAGCCGACCACCCCCCACTGACCGACCCCTGCGGAGGCCGACGGCCGCCCCGCGCCCACCACCCCCCACTGACCGACCCTGCCCCACCCCTCCACCCGCTTCTGCCTGGAGCTCTTGTGCGCACCTCTCTCGTCCTGCTCTCCGCCCGACTGCTCGACCCGGTCACCGGCCGCCTCCTGCCGGAGAGCGCCCTGGCGGTGGCCGGAGGGCGGATCGCCGCCCTGGGGGACGACCGCGAGATCCGCGCGCTCGCCGACTCCTCGACGACCGTCGTCGATCTCAAGGGAGCCGCCGTCACCCCCGGCCTGACCGACGGACACCTCCACCCCGTCTCCGGCGCCGAACTCACCCACGGCCTCGACCTCTCGGGCTGCACCGACCTCGACTCCGTACGCGAGGCCCTCGCCCGCGAGGTCAGGACGCTGGAGCGCGGCGCATGGCTCTTCGGCTGGGGCCTGGACCCCAACGCGTTCGGCGACCGGCCCGTCGAGTCGGCCGCACTCGCGCCCGTACTGGACGGCGTACCGGCCCTGCTCCAGCTCTTCGACGCCCACTCCATGCTCGCCAGCCCCCGCGCGCTCGAACTGGCCGGAGTCGACGGACCCCGGACCTTCGACCAGGCCGCCGAGGTCGTCTGCGACGACTCGGGCCAGCCCACCGGCCTGCTCCTGGAGGACGCCGCCTGCGAGCTCGTCGAGCGCGCGGCGCCCCAGCCGACGCACGCCGAACGCCGGGACCGCCTCGCCGCCGCACTGCGCGCCATGGCCGCGGCCGGCTTGACCGGCGGGCATGCCATGGACGCCAACGGCGAGAGCCTCGCCCTCTACACCGAACTCGACGCGGTCGGCGCGCTTCCCCTGCGCCTGCGCGTCGCCCCCTGGTGCCAGCCCGGTACCGACGCGGACGGGCTGCGCTCCCTGATCGAGCAGCAGGGCACCGGCGGCGCGCTCTGGCGCACCGCCGGCGTCAAGCTCTTCATGGACGGCACGATCGACAACGGCACCGCCTGGCTCGAGCACCCGGACTGCCACGGCGAGTCCACCCACGCCTTCTGGCCCGACCCCGCCGCCTACACCCACATCATCGGCGAGCTGCACCGGGCCGGGGTGCCCACCGCCACCCACGCCATCGGCGACGCGGCCGTCCGGCATGTCCTCGACTCCGTGGAGAAGGCCCAGGCGGGCGACCGCAGCGGGGTGCGGCACCGCATCGAGCACATCGAGAGCGTGCCGGACGACACGCTGCGCCGCTTCGCCGAGCTCGGCGTCATCGCCTCCATGCAGCCCACGCACTGCTGCGACTTCACCCGCGCCGACCACACCGACAACTGGTCCCGCCGCCTCGGCGAGGAGCGTGCCTCCCGCGCCTGGCGCTGCCGAGACCTGCGCGACTCCGGAGCCTCCGTCGTCCTCGGCTCCGACTGGCCCATCGCGCCCTTCCCGCCGCTGGGTGTCATGGCGGGTGCCCGGCACCGTCGCCCGAGCCGCGACCTCACCCAGCCCCCGCACGGTCCCGAGCAGGCGCTCACAGCCCTGGAAGCGCTCCAGGGCATGACCCTCGTCCCCGCGTTCGCGGCGGGGGAGGAGCACGAGGCGGGCCGACTGGTCGTCGGGCACCGCGCCGATCTCACCGTCCTCGCCGACGACCCGCTGACCGTCACCGCCACCGAACTGCCGGACCTGCCCGTCCTGCTCACCGTGCTCGACGGCCGGCCCACCCACCGCGACGCGAGCCTGTGACCCCACCGACCAGGCCGGCTCAGCTCTCGTAGACGCAGGCACCGCCGACGTACGTGGCCTCCACGCGCAGCCCCGCCAGCTCCGAGGCGGATACAACGTACGGGTCACGGTCCAGCACGACCAGGTCGGCGAGCCCGCCCGGCCGCAACGTCCCCGTGTCGTCGAGACCGTTGACGTACGCGGAGCCGGCCGTGTAAGCCGTGAGCGCCGTCGTGAGGTCGAGCCGCTGATGCGGCAGGAAGACGCGCTCGGGGTCACGGCCCGGCTCGACCCGGTTGACCGCGACGTGAATGCCCTCCAGGGGAGCGGCGGAGCTGACGGGCCAGTCGCTGCCCGCCGCCAGCCGCGCGCCGCTGTGGTGCAGATCCAGGAAGGGGTACTGCCAGGCCGCGCGCTCCGGGCCGAGGAAGGGAATGGTCAGCTCGTCCATCTGCGGCTCATGGGCCGCCCACAGGGGCTGCAGATTGGCGACCGCGCCGAGCTGTGCGAAACGGTGGATGTCGTCGGGGTGCACGACCTGGAGATGCGCGAGGTGATGACGGTTGCCGCGCTGCCCGTTGGCCTTCCCGGCGGCCTCGACGGCGTCGAGGGCCTCACGGACGGCGCGGTCGCCGAGCGCGTGGAAGTGCACCTGGAAGTCGAGGGCGTCGAGCTGGGTGACGTACGCGCGCAGGGCGACCGGGTCGACGAAGCTCAGACCGGCGTTGCCCGTGGCGCAGCCGCAGGAGTCGAGGTACGGAGTGGTCATGGCGGCCGTGAAGTTCTCGGCCACGCCGTCCTGCATGATCTTCACCGAGTCGGCCCGGAACCGGCCGTGGCGCAACGTCTCGCGCCGCTCGACGAGGTGGGGGATCTGCTCGGCGCCGGCGTCGCGGTCCCACCACAGGGCGCCGTTGACGCGAGCGGTCAGCAGACCGCTCTCGGCGGCCGTCAGATAGGTCCCGGAGACATCGGGATGGCCGCCGTAGGAGCCGAGGATGGCGTCCTGCCAGGCGGTGATGCCGTACGAGTGCAACAGCCGCTGGGCGCGCTCGAGTCCGGCCAGCAGGTCCTGCGCGGTGGGCGCGGGCACGACCCGGCTGACCACGAGGACCGCGCCCTCCTGCAACATGCCCGACGGGGTGCCGTCCGGCTCGCGTTCGATGCGCCCGTCGGCCGGGTCGGGCGTCGAGGCGGTCACGCCCGCCAGTTCCAGGGCGCGGGTGTTGGCCCAGGCGCCGTGGTGGTCCCGGTTGGCCAGGAGCACCGGTCGGTCGGGCACCAGCTCGTCGAGTATCTCCCGGGTCGGCCGTCCGCCGGGGAAGCTCTCCATCGACCAGCCGGCGCCGGTGATCCACGGCCGCTCGGGATGGGCGGCGGCGTAGGCCGTGATCCGCCGCCGGTACTCGCCGAGGTCCGTGGTCCCCGACAGGTCACAGGCCCCCGACTCCAGTCCGGCGTACACCGGATGCACATGCGCGTCCTGGAACCCAGGCAGCAGCGCGCGCCCCTCCAGGTCCACCACCCGCGTGCCCGGCCCGACCAACTCCCGCACCTCCGCGTCGCTACCGACCGCCACGATCCGCTCCCCGGCGACGGCCAGGGCCGTGGCACGGGGCACTGAGGGATCCATGGTGAGGACGGCACCCGAGAGGAAGACGAGATCGGCGTGACGCATAGGGAGTTGCTCCTTGACGAGGTAGTACGAGGTAGGACGTGGTGGTTCGGGGCAGCGCTGATGGCGACGGCGTTCGTGGGTGCGCGCGTCGGCGGTCAGTGCGCGACGGAGCCCGGGGCGGGGCCCGCGACGGAGCGGGCGACGCGGAAGCCCACGTCGTCGACGCGGAACGTCGGGTGGCTGCGGCGGCGCGCGGACGCCCGGCAGCTCCAGTGCTCGTCGAACCAACCGCCGCCACGCAGCACCCGATAGGACCCGTAGACCTCGGGGTCGTAGACGTCCCAGCACCAGTCCCAGACGTTGCCGAGCATGTCGTGCAGCCCCCACGCGTTGGGGCGCCTGGTGCCCACCTCGTGAAGGCGTTCGTCGGAGTTGCCGCGGTACCAGGCGATCTCGTCGAGCGGCCCGTGACGCGGTCCGTCCGAACCGGCGCGGCAGGCGTGCTCCCACTCGGCCTCGGTCGGCAGCCGGTATCCGTCGGCCGACCTGTCCCACTCGATGCCGTCGCCCTCACCGCCATCGTCGATGCGGTAGGCGGCTGCGAACCCTTCCCGCTCGGACAGGGCGTTGCAGAACCGGACGGCGTCCCACCACGACACCCCCTCGACGGGCAGCCGGTCCCCGTGGGCGGTGCTGGGCCGCTGTCCGGTGACCTCCGCATAGCGCGCCTGCGTGACCGGGAAGCGCGCCAGCTCGTACGGGGCTACCTCCACCGGCCAACGGCGCTGCGTCCGTCGGTCCGACAGCGTGACCTGTCCTCCGGGGACGGAGACCAGGGCCGTGTCCGCCGTCCGTTCGCTCCTGTGCGTCATGACAGGGACTCGGCGACGGCGGCGGCCGCGTCGGCGATCAGCTTGTTGTCGTAACGAGCGTCCTGTGTCCGGCGGTTGGACAAGACGGCCAGGACGACGGGCGCGCGGCCGGGGGGCCAGGCGACGGCGATGTCGTTGCGCGTGCCGTACGTGCTGCCCGCGCCGGACTTGTCGCCGACGACCCAACCCCTGGGCATCCCCGCCCGGATGAGTTCCGTGCCCGTGGTGCTCGTCTTCAGCCACGTCGCCAGCCGGGCCCGTTCATCGGAGCCGAGGACGTCGCCCAGGACCAGGGCGCGAAGGTCCTCGGCGAGAGCCTTCGGCGTACTCGTGTCGCGCGTGGCACCCGGCGCCCATTCGTTCAGCTGCGGTTCACGGCGTTCCACCTGGGTGACATCGTCGCCCCACTCGCCGAGCATTGTGTCGAGCCTCCGGGGGCCGCCGAGTTGGTCGAGAAGGAGGTTGACCGCGGTGTTGTCGCCGTGACGTACGGCTGCCTCGCACAGCTCGTCCAGACTCATCCCGGTGCCCACGTGCTTCTCGGTCACGGGGGAGTGGTCCACCAGGTCGTCCCGGGAGTACGTGACCTTCCTGCCCATCCCGCCCGAGGTGTACGTGCGCAGCACGGCGCCGGCGGCGAGGGCCTTGAAGGTGGAGGCGTAGGGGAAGCGGGCGTTGGCGTTGTGCGCGACCTCACGACCGCTGCCGGTGTCGATGGCGTACACCCCCAACCGCGCGTCGTACCTGCGTTCCAGCTCCTGCAAACGCGCGCTCACGGGCCGCGCCGCGGCCCCGCCCGCCGACGCGCGCGGTGGTGAAGGGGGTGACGACGACGGCGTGGCCGCCGGGGTGCCGCCCTGGCCGCAGGCCCCGAGCGGGACGAGTGTGAGGACGGCGGCCGCGGCGAGAAGGCAGCGGCGGGTGCGGCCGACGGGGCGGGCGGGGGTGCGGTTGCGGACATGCGGCATGGCTCCAACCTACCGACACCGCTGATCAGCCGCGGCGAGCGGCAGGGCCGTGTGCCCGGCTCAGCGACCGGGGGAGCGGGACCCGCTGACGGCCGCGATCACGGAGTGACGGACGGACTCCGGCGATGATGCCTGCATCCAGCCGACCCAGTCGGAGGACAGCCCTTGCGACCAGTGCTCCAGGGCCTCACTCCTCAGTTCGGCGAGGGCCTGACCCGGGAGGACCGCAGGGGGCGCGAACCGGCCGCCCGCGACCCGTACATGCTCCTCCCAGCGGTCCTGCCAGAACTCGACCGTCCAGCCCGGCCAGCGAACCGCCATGTCGTTGGCTCCTGGCACGGCGTCGAGCAGCCACCAGCCGACCCGTCGCCGCGCGGGATCGACATGGATGCCGGAATCGGCGGCAAGCGCGTGCACGCCGTGATCCGGCGCGTCGGCGAGCCGGTCGACGAGAGCCGGCCCTTCGGCGATCGGGTGGTCGTTGACGCCGGAGAGGACGTGGCAGCGGCCGGCGTCGCCGATCGTGACGACACGGACCAGGGGGTCGGGTTCCTCCAGCTCGTCGTCCCCGAGGTCCAGCGCCGACTCCGGGAGGACCTTTCGGCGAGGTTCACGTACCTCTTCCGGGTCCAGGCCCAGACGGGCTGCGAGATCGGCGGATCCGTCGTACGTCCAGCGCAGCTCCCAGCCCGGCCACGCCCGACGCAGAAGCTCCCAGGTGGCGGCCCGAAGCCGCATCTGTGTGACCGGACCCTCCCGGGCGAAGAACAGCAGTGTCCTGCTCCGCAGATCGATCAGCGCACCGGCCTCGCACATCCCGTCGTCGCGCCACCGCCCCTCCACCCGGCTGCGCGAGCGCAGCAGAGGCACGACGACACCGGGCCCGGCCAGCAGGTCGAGGTCGAGGCCCACCGCTCCAAAACGTGCCTCGTACACCTCGTGACGGTCCGCACCGCCGTCCTCCGGCACCACCACATACGTCGCCCAATCGGCCATGCCCGGAATGATCCCCTGCGCGGACCCGGAGGCCCAACGAATTCGGCGAGCCCGGCGTGCCGACGGCGAGATCCCGGAGCATTCTGGAAGCAACGGAAGATTCGGGGGCGGATCGAGTACGGAGAGAGGACACCATGACGGCTCCTCCCAGCGGTCCGCAATGGTCGGCTAAGCCGCCGCCCGGACCGCCGCGACGGCGCCGCACGTGCTTGACCACCAGCCTGATCGTCCTCGTCGTGCTCGCCCTCGTGGTCGTCGGTGGGATCGTGGCCGTGGTCCTCACCTTCGACGACCCGGGGAGTGACGATCCCGACGGGCCGCGCGGCGACGTGCGGATCACCGCCTGCCAGGTCGACGCCGCCACGAAGTGGCCGCATGCGGATGTCACGGTCACGAACCGCAGCAGCAAGCCCAGCGACTACCTCGTCAGCGTGGAGTTCGTGGTGCCGTCCGGCGACCGGGTCGCTGAGGCCGGTACGACGGTCGATCACCTGGCGCCGGGCCAGGTCTCGCAGGGCCGCGCGCAGAGCCTGTCCCAGGTCACCGGCACCGTGGAGTGCAGGGTGACGGACGTGATCCGCACGGCCTCGTGACCGCCGGAACCCTCTCCATGACTGACTTCAGGGGATTCACGAGCGAGCGATGACTTCCTGAGGCCGAGACGGTCTATACCCATGACACCGTTACGTTGGAAGGAATGGTCATGGTTGATGTCGAGACCCGTACGATCGAGGCCGCCGGCGCCACACTGCGCTACGACATCCGGGGGACCGCGAACGGAGCAGCCGCCGAGCGCACCCCGCTCTTCATGATCGGCTCGCCCATGGACGCCACCGGCTTCGCGACGCTGGCCTCGCACTTCACCGACCGGGTGGTCGTCACGTACGACCCGCGGGGCGTCAGCCGCAGCGACCGTACCGACGGCGCGACGGAGTCGACCCCCGAGGAGCACGCCGACGACCTGCGGCGAGTGATCGAGGCGCTGGGCGCGGGGCCGGTGGATCTGTTCGCGAGCAGTGGCGGGGCGGTCAACGCCCTCGCTCTGGTGGCGGCGCACGGAGACCTGGTGCGCACGCTCGTCGCGCACGAGCCGCCGACGGCGCGGGTCCTCCCGGACCGGGAGGCCGCGCTGGAGGTCTGCGCGGACGTTCACGCCACCTACCTGCGGGAGGGGATGGGGCCCGCGATGGCGAAGTTCTTCGCGGTGGCGAGCCGCAAGGGCCCCTTCCCGGAGAACTGGGCCGACGAGCCCGCTCCCTCTCCGGCCGACTTCGGGCTGCCGACCGAGGACGACGGCTCCCGCGACGACCCGCTGCTGGGCCAGAACATGCGCGGCTGCACGAGCTACCGGCCCGACTTCGACGCGCTGCGGGCCGCGCCGACGCGCATCGTCATCGCGGCCGGCGAGGAGTCCGAGGGAGAGTTCCCCGCCCGCGCCGCGGCGGAGATCGCCACCGGGATCGGCACCGAGCTGACGCGATTCCCGAGCCACCACGGCGGATTCCTGGGCGGGGAGTTCGGTCAGCAGGGAGCACCGGCCGACTTCGCGAAGACCCTGCACGAGGTGCTCGACGGCGACCGCTGACGCACTGTCACGGCGCGTCGCGCATGTGCTGTGGAGATGTGTGTTCCCCGGACCGGGACCGGTCCGGGGAACACACGTCTTCCTGGGTGTGTGGCCGTCCGGGTCAGTTGACGAAGACCGGGGCGCCGCCCTGCGTGGTGTCCTGGATGGGGCCGTACTTCGCCGAGAAGTAGCCGTTGGCCGGGCAGGTACCCGGGCCGCTTGCCTTGGTGAACAGCTGGTTCGTGAAGGTGAGCGAGTTGTCGGTGTTGGACGGGGAGGCGGTCAGGCCGGTGGCCCGGTAGACGCAGGTCGTCACGCCCAGGACGGTGTTGATCTTCAGCGTGGTCTGGATCGGCCCGGTACTGCCCGCGCTCACCGTGAGGCTGCCGCCGGAGGTCACGGACGTGGTGTACGGCAGGTTGTTGACCGTGATGCTCTGCACACCGGTCGCCCCGAAGATGTTGGTCGTACAGCTGCTCAGCGTGTGGGAGTTGAGCGTCTCGGTTGCGGTGCCGGGCGCCGCGGGGTTGCTGGTGACGGTGGCCGAGAAGCCGGAGGCGTTGCAGGTGATGCCGGTGCTGCCGCCCGAGGTGGTGGCGATCTTGGCGGTCGTGCCGGAGGACAGCGACGCGGCGACGACATCGCCGACCGCGACCGCGGGGCCGCCCGCGCTGCCGGTCGTCAGCACACTGCCGGCCGCGGTGGCCGCGGACGTGGCGGCCAGGACGGCGGCGACGGCGGCACCGGCGGTGGCTAACAGGGCTCGCTTGTTCATGAGGGGGTTCCTTTCGTTCCAGCGGTGAGGGTGGTGGAACTCGGCACAGCCGGGGGATGCCGGACACGCCGAGCACGGCTCCCGGCGGCGTCCGCCGCCGGGGTTCGGCGGGCGTGGGTGAGGGGGAGCGTGGGTGAAGGGAGCGAGAGAACGAACGGTGCGGCCGGGCAGCGTGGGGTGCGGCACGGCGGAGTACGCCGATCAAGGGGGAGCGCGGCTCGTACGGTCGTGCGGGCGGGACGCGATCGCCGCCGGGCCGATCCGGCGCCACGGATCGGCGGAGCGTGTCGCGGGACACTGAGGAGCGTGATACACGGAGGAGCGAGATACGCCGTGCGGTGTGCGGTGGTGGAGACGATCCCGTCTCGTGGAGCCCCTCCACCGGACACACGAGAGGAAAACCCATCAGGGTTGTAAACCTGTCGAGTATGTGACGTCAACAGCCCTGGGGGATGTGGCCGATGAAGAGCGCTCGCCCGACCGAGGAGCGGCAGATCCTGCCCGGAGCCCGTACGGGCCGCGAACCGGAGCGTTCCCTGCGCCCGGGGCCGCGCCGGCTGACGCCCGAACAGGTCGCGTCGCGGCAGCGGGAGAGGCTGCTCGACGGAGTGGCCCGTACCGTCGCGGCCAACGGGTACGGCGGTGCCCGCATCAGCGACATCTGCGCCGCCGCCGGAGTGACCCGGCCGGTGTTCTATGCCCTGTTCACGGGCAAGGAGGACGCCGTGCTGGCCGCGTACCGCGGTGGTACGCAGGTGGTGGTACGGGCCATGCAGGAGGCCTACGACGAGGCGGGCGGCGGAGCGGAATGGGCGGCGGCGGTACGGGCCGGGCTGCGGGTGATGCTGGCACTCCTGGGGCAGACGCCCGCCTTCGCGAGGATGGTGGTCGAGATCGAGTCCACCGGGCCTGCCGGGCGCCGGGCACGCGCCGAACTTCTGGCCAGTTTCCGCCGGTTCTTCGTGGACGCGCCCCCCGCGCCGCCCGGAGTGGAGAGGGAGGAGCTGGTGGCCACCGTCGTCGGGGCCGTGCACGCGGCGGTGCACCGCGCGGTCGACGAGGACCGGACCGGGGAGCTCCCGCGACTGCTCGACATCCTGGTGCACGTCGTCGTGTCGCCGTTCACGAGTCCTTGAGGACCCACCGGCACGATCGACACGTATGATCAACACCCGCTATTCGCACAGTAGTTGACTCGGGAGTAATGTCGGGCGTACGGTCCGAGAGGTTCCCTGCGGCACGCCGCCTCGGCACGAGTCCGAGGAAGACCCAGGCAGGTTGGGGAACCGTCCGCGCCAGGACGTCGCCGCCACAGGTCTGTTTCCTTCATGTCAGGAGCACCTCATGGCACTGTCCGAAGACTCCACGGACACCACCCCCTCCTTACCTCCGGGCGACGGCTCCGAGCGCCGCGGCAGAGTGCGCCTCCGGCGCGCCGCCCTGATGGGCGCGCCCGCCTTCGCGATCGCCTCCACCCTCGTCGTCCTCACCGCGCAGGGCGCGCTCGCCGCCCAGTTCGCCATCTCCGGAATGCCGTTCACCGTGACGGCCGACACCCTGCAGGGCACCGGCTTCGGTCAGTTCGGGGGCCTGGACAAAATGCCCGAGGGCAGCCCCAACGCCGGCGACACCGGCGGACAGGTGCTTGTCATCATCACCGCCATCCGCGAGGCGGAACTCACCAACCTCTGCCAGAGCGTGGAGCTCGGCGGCACCTTCCTGCACATCACCGCGGGCAACAAGGGCACACCGGTCAAGGCGTCGGGCCTGACCACCGACTCCACCGAGATCTCCGGCAAGCTCGCCGCGTTCGACAACATCGAGATCGGCGGGGACGCCAGCACCTTCGACAAGCCCCCGGTCAAGGGTCCGCTCGGCGTCTTCGGTCAGCAGGCGGACACCGTCACCATCAAGAACGTGCGCCAGACCAACTACGCCACGACCGCGACCCGGTTCACCCTGCCCGACCTGCACATGAGCTTCAGCTCCAGGGGCTGCTGACCATGACGGCCGGGTCGGAGACCACCGTCGAAGCCGCGGACACCGGCCCGCTCGCCCCGAGCGGCCGGCACCCCTGGCGGACGTTCCGCCGATGGCGCCACCGCCGCCCCTTCGGAGCGGGCCTCGCCGTCGCCCTGGGTGGCGCCGAGATCCTGTTCACCCAGCAGGCGAGCATCTCCGTCATCCTCACGGCGGGCGCGGACAGCCTCGTCGGCTACGTACTGCCGGTGATCATGATCCTGTCCGGCGTGCTCATCGTCCTCAACCCACGCCAGCGGCTGTTCTACTCGATCGTCGCGGTCCTGGCCTCGCTGGGGACCTGGGTCACGTCGAACCTCGGCGGCTTCTTCGTCGGCATGCTCCTCGGCCTCGTCGGCAGCTCACTCGCCTTCGGCTGGCTCCCGGACCAGCCGAGGCGCCGATGGCGCCGCGCGAAGAAGCAGGCGTGACACCCACCGATACGTGACC
>NZ_JBHWBS010000091.1:0-4032 GCF_042735655.1 Streptomyces sp. NPDC059567
GGCGACCACGTCGGCGAGACCCTGCCCAGGGCCGTCAAACAGATATCCAAGGACCACAAGAACAACGACGACGACACCCGCGACCGCCTCGCCCGGGAGAGGAAGAAGGACGAGGACCGCGGCAAGGACCGGAAGAACACGGTCAACGACGGACCGAACAGCAAGCACCCCGGCTCCGACCGGACCCGGCCCGAACCGCTGCGGGGCGCGCGCGACGAGCCGCGCCGCAACGCCATCTCGCTCGACAAGACGGTGTGCGAGAACGACCCGGTCGACGTCGTGACCGGCGAGATGACCCTGCCGCAGACGGACCTGGCGCTGCCCGGCGTCCTGCCGCTGGTGCTGCGCCGCACCCATCTGTCGGAGTACCGCCACGGCCAGTGGTTCGGCCGTAGTTGGGCCTCCAGCCTGGACGAGCGGCTCGAACTCGACCCGTTCGGCACGGGCGCGGTCTGGGCCCGTGAGGACGGCTCCCTGCTCGTCTATCCGGAGCTGCCGCGGCCCGGCGGTGAGCCCGTGCTGCCCGTGGAGGGTGATCGGCTGCCCCTCGTCCACGGTGGGCAGCACGAGGACGAGACCACGTACACGGTCAGCGACCCGCACACCGGCCTGACCCGTACCTTCACCGGCAGCCCCTACCGCGCGTCGATCGGGTACTGGCTCGCCGAGATCCGCGACCGCAACGACAACCGCGTCGTCTTCTCCCGCCGCCCCGACGGCTCCCCCACCGCCGTCACCCACAGCGGCGGATACACCGTCCAGGTCAGCAGCGAGGCGCAGCGCGTCACCGGCCTGGCGCTGCGCGGCCACGACGGCCCGGTCACGCTCCTGACGTACGGCTACGACGAGCGCGGCAACCTCGACGCGGTCGTCAACTCCTCCGGCCTGGCGCTGAGGTTCGGCTACGACGAGGACGACCGGATCACGTCCTGGACCGACCGCAACGACTCCACGTTCCGTTACGCGTACGACGACGCGGGCCGCGTCGTCCGCACCATCGGCCCGGACGGCTTCCTCTCCTCGACCTTCGCGTACGACCCGGAGAACCGGGTGACGCGCTACACCGACTCCACCGGCGCCACCACGGTCCACCGCTTCAACGAGCACCTCCAGGTCGTCGTGACGACCGACCCGCTCGGCAACAGCGTCCACCAGAGCTGGGACCGCCACGACAACCTGCTCAGCCGCACGGACGCACTGGGCCACACCACCCGTCTCGACTGGGACGAGCGCGGGAACCTGACCGCCGTGCGCAACCCCGACGGGACCGCGCTCTCCTGCGTCTACAACGACCTCGACCTGCCGCTGACCACCGTGCTTCCCGACGGTGTGGAGCTGCGCCAGGAGTACGACGCGCGGGGCAACCGCGTCCGGTCGACCGATGAGAACGGCGCCACGACCACCTTCGTGTACGACGGTTCGGGCGCGCCCGTGTCGGTGACGGACGCCCTGGGCCACACGGCGGCCATCGACCGCGATCCGCACGGTCTGCCCCTGGCGGTCACCGACCCCCTGGGCGCCGTCACGCGCTACCGGCGCGACGCCTTCGGGCGGACCGTCGCCGTCGACGGGCCGCTCGGGCACACGGTCTCCTTCGAGTGGACCACCGAAGGACTGCTCGCCCGCCGGGTCGAGGCCGACGGGTCCGAGCAGAGCTGGACGTACGACGGGGAGGGCAACTGCCTGACCCACACCGACGCGCTGGGCGGCGTCGCGCGGTTCACGTACACGCACTTCGACCTCATGCGCTCCCGCACCGCCCCGGACGGGGTGCGCCACGAGTTCGTGCACGACACCGAGCGGCGTCTCACCCAGGTGATCAACCCCCAGGGGCTGACCTGGAACTACTCCTACGACGCGGCGGGCCGGCTGGTCGGCGAGTCCGACTTCGACGGTCGCTCGGTCGGTTACGCGCACGACGCGGTGGGCCGGACGACCAGCCGTACCAACGCGCTGGGCCAGCAGGTCCGTTACGAGCACGACGCCCTCGGGCGGATGGTGCGCAAGGACGCCGACGGGCAGATCACGGCCTTCGACTACGACGTGTGCGGGCGGCTCCTCGCGGCCACCGCCCCCGGCGTCACCCTGTCGATGACCCGGGACGAGTGGGGCCGGACGACCGCGGAGTCCGTCAACGGGCGGACGCTGACGCACGCGTACGACGCCCTGGGCCGTCGCACGGCCCGCACCACACCCGTCGGGGCGACGAGCCACTGGGCCTTCGACGCTGCGGGCAACCGCACCCGGCTGACCACGGCGGGGCGCACGATCGACTTCGGCTACGACGCGGCCGGGCACGAGACCACCCGGGACTTCGGCGGTGTGTTCACCCTCGCGCACGCCTACGACGAGCTGGGCCGTCTGACGACCCAGTCGGTACGGAACGCGGCCGGCCGCAGGCTCCACCACCGCGACTACGGCTACCGCGCCGACCACACCCTCGTCTCCACGGACGACCAGCACACCGGCCGGCGGACCTTCGACCTGGATGCCGTCGGCCGGGTGACGGCGGTCCACGCGGAGGGCTGGAGCGAGCGGTACGCCTACGACGAGGCGGGCAACCAGACCGAGGCCGACTGGCCCCGTTCCCACCCCGGTCACGAGGCGACGGGCACGCGTTCCTACACCGGCACCCGTGTCGAGCACGCCGGCCGGGTGCGCTACGAGCACGACGGCCAGGGCCGGGTCACCCTGCGCCGCAAGGCGCACCTCTCCGGCAAGGTGGAGACCTGGCGCTACGACTGGGACGCCGAGGACCGGCTCGTCGGGGTCGTCACCCCGGACGGGACGCGCTGGCGCTACCTCTACGACCCGTTCGGCCGGCGGGTCGCCAAGCAGCGGCTGGACGACGCGGGCGAGGTCGTCGAGCGCACCGACTTCACCTGGGACGGCCTGCTCCTGTGCGAGCAGGTGACCACCTCCGCGGAGCTGCCCCGCCCGGTCGCCCTCACCTGGGACCACCAGGGAACGCGTCCCGTCGCCCAGACCGAGCACCTCGCCGGTCAGGACGAGGTCGACCGCCGCTTCTTCGCGATCGTCACCGATCTCGTGGGCACACCGAGGGAGCTGCTCGACGAGCACGGCGAAACGGCCTGGCGCACCCGCACCACCCTGTGGGGCACGACGACATGGGCGGCGGACAGCGTCGCCTACACCCCGCTGCGTTTCCCGGGCCAGTACTTCGACCCGGAGACGGGCCTCAACTACAACCACTTCCGGCACTACGACCCCGAGGTGGCGCGCTACCTCACCTCCGACCCGCTGGGTCTGGCACCGGCCGCGAACCCGTTCACGTACGTCCACAACCCGCACACCTGGACGGACCACCTCGGCCTGGCACCGGAGTGCCCGACCTTCCCGATCTACCGGACGCCGAAGCACAAGGACAAGGAATACGAGAAGGAGCACGGCCCGAACCCCGCGAACCACCAGAAGGGCGTGGATCTGGGCGGCGGTGTCATCTCCGACGGAGCCATCTACTTCGGCGAGCGGGACGTGGCCGCCGAGTACTGGAGCCCGAACGGCGGCATCAACTTCGCGAATGGCATGGTGCGGTACGACATGCACCCGGACTTCCTGGAGGAGTTCACCGGCTCCGAGTACATGAAGGTGTACGACACGAAGGGGAAGGACGGAGCACCACGGATCGAGTGGGTGATTCCGGTGGACAAGCTGGACCGGTTCAACGAACTGGTCATGAAGAAGACATGGATTCCGTACGGCGGCAAGGGGTGACGCAATGGTCAAGGACCACGAGGAGTTCGACGTGGTGATTCTCGGGGTGGCGACGGTGGGCTCGCGGGTGGGGATCGAGGGCACCGATGGCGAAGAGGGCTTCATCGACCAGGCCAAGCACCCCTCGTGGTGGTCGGAGGAGGCGCCGCCCCCGGCGGCGGGCGACCGGCTCCACGTGGTGGGGGGGGGCGGCCGCCGGCCCCCCCCCCCCCGGGGGGGGCGGGGGGGCGACAACGAGATATCGCGGCGGGGCGCGCGCGCCCGGCGGGGGGCGGCGCGGGGAGACCCCCGCCCCCC
>NZ_JBHWBS010000091.1:4042-24023 GCF_042735655.1 Streptomyces sp. NPDC059567
AAGCACCAGTGGTGGTGGTCGCTGCTGGCGCCCCCCGGGGCGGGGGGCGCCGGGCTCCTCGTGGTGGTCGTGGACGCGGCCTGGCCCCCGCCGCGGCTGAGCGCGCTGGAGGACGACATCGAGATCGCGCGACGGCTCCGCGGCGACGGCTGACCGTCGTCCGGGACTCAGCCGCGCGCCGCGAACCTCACCCGTACCGTCAGGCCACCGCCCTCCCTGTTCGGGAACGCCTCCGTCGTGGCGTCGTGGGCGCGGGCGATCGAGTCGACGATCGAGAGACCCAGGCCCGCGCCCTCGTCGGGGGCCTGGGTGCGGGCCGTCAGGCGGCGGAAGGGTTCGAAGAGGAGGGGGACCGTGTCGGGCGGGACCTCGGGGCCGGTGTTCGTCACCTCGATGCCGTCAGGGCCCGTACGGACCTCCACACGGCCGTCGGGGACGTTGTGGCGCACGCCGTTCACGACCAGGTTGCGGACGAGCCGGTCCAGCAGCACCGCGTCGCCGTCGACCGTCAGCGGCCTGGCCCGTACCGCGACCGTCACCCCGCGCTCCGCGGCCTCCGCCGCCAAAACATCCACCGCCACGCGGGCCACCTCGTGCACCGCCACCGGCCGCCGCTCCCGCAGCCCCTGGTCGGAGGCGGCGAGCAACAGCAGCCCCTCGATGATCCGTTCGCTGTCGTCGGCGACCTCGATCAGCTTCTCCCTGATCCGGGCGACCCGCTCCGGGGACGGCTCCCCCGCGAGACCGATCTCGGCCGCCGCCCGCTGCACGGCGACCGGCGTGCGCAGTTCGTGCGCCGCGTTCGCCGCGAACCGCTGCTGCGCGGAGACCAGCCGTTCCATCCGGCCGAGCATCCCGTCGAAGGTGTCGGCGAGCCGCTTCAGCTCGCCCGGCGGGCCCTCCAGCGCGATCCTCTCGTGCAGGTTCTCGCCCGACAGCCGACGCGCCGTCTCGGTGATCACGGCCACCGGCCTGAGCACCCGGCCCGCCATCCACCACGCCAACGCGACCGAGAGGACCGCGTACACGGCGAGGACGATCAGCGAGACCGTCAGCAGCCGCTCCAGGGCCGCGGACTCCGCCGCGTCGCTGACCGTCCGCGCCACCGTGAGCGTTTCGGGAGAGACCTGGCCAGGAACCGTCGGAGCGGGGCTCGCCGGCACGGCGCTCGCGTAGCCCGTCGGGAACGCCGTCGGCAGGTCCTCCAGCCGCCGCGCGGGCACCGCGCCGGTGATCGCCACGCTGATCGAGGAGTACAGACCCTCCTTCACCAGCAGATAGACCACACCCGTCAGCAGCCCGCCCGCCAGCAGCAGGAGCCCGCCGTACAGGGCCGTCAGCCGGGACCGCTCCCCCGTCACCACCCGCCTCATGACGAGATCCGGTAGCCCGCGCCCGGCACCGTCTCCACCACCGGCGGCTCACCCAGCTTCGCCCGCAGCTTGCTCAGCGTCACCCGCACCGCGTTCGTGCGGTAGCTCGTGTGCTCCTCCCAGACCGGCTCGATCAGGTCCTCGCCGCTCACCACCGCCCCCTCGGCCCGCAGCAGCGCCTCCAGCACCGCGAACTCCTTCCGCGACAGATGCAGATGGCGCCCGTCCCGGCTCGCCTGACGGCGGGCCGTGTCGAGCACGATCCCGGCCCGTTCCAGTACGGGAGGCAGCGCGGGCCTGGCACGCCGGCCCAGCGCCAGGACCCGGGCGAGCAGCTCGTCGTACGCGAAGGGCTTGGTCAGATAGTCGTCGGCGCCGAGGCCGAGGCCCTCGACCCGGTCCCGTACCGTCCCCGCCGCCGTCAGCATCAGCACCCGGGTCATCAGCCGCTGCTCGACCACCCGCCGGCACACGTCGTCGCCGTGCATCCCGGGCAGGTCGCGGTCCAGGACGAGGACGTCGTACTCGCCCAGCTGCAGCTTGCGCAGCGCTTCGAGGCCGTCGGCCGCGACGTCCACGGCGAGCGCGTCGCGGCGCAGCCCCTCGGCGATCATCTCGGGGTCGAGGAGGCCGCCGGGACCGGTGACCTCAAGAGCTCCGTACGCCGCTCCGAGAAGATCCCGGAGGCCGAGACCGGCGGGATCTCGGTGAAGGCGGCGACGGAGGGACTGCTCGACGTCCTGCGCGGCGGGATGGCGTCCGGGACGTGGCTGAACGCCGCCAACGGGCGGTATCCGTCCGTGGTGTTGGGCCATGTCGCGGCCGAGCGTCTGGGCATCACCCGGCCGGGGCAGCAGGTGTGGATCGACGACCGGTACTTCACCGTCATCGGCGTCCTCGACCCGCTGCCGCTCGCCCCCGAGATCGAACGCTCGGCACTGGTGGGCTGGGAGGGCGCGGGGCTGCTGCTGGGCTTCGACGGGCATCCGACGGCGGTGTACGAGCGGTCCACGGACGCGTCCGTACGGGACGTCCAGCAGCTCCTGGCCCCCACGATCGACCCGCAGAACCCGCAGAACGTGTCGGTCGGCGATCCGTCGTCGGCGCTCAAGGCGAAGGCGGCGACGGAAGGGGCGTTCTCGACGCTGCTGCTCGGGCTGGGCGGGATCGCGCTGCTCGTCGGCGGGGTCGGGGTGGCCAACACCATGATCATTTCGGCGCTGGAGCGCCGCCACGAGATCGGCCTGCGGCGGTCCCTGGGCGCGACGCGGGGACAGATCAGGATCCAGTTCGTGACGGAGTCCCTGATGCTGTCCGGCCTCGGCGGCCTGGCGGGCGTGGCGCTGGGCGCTGCGGCCACGGGCGTGTACGCGTCCACGGGCGGGCTGCCGTGGGTGGTGCCGCTGTGGGCGGTGGGCGGCGGCTTCGCGGCGACACTGGCGATCGGCACGGTGGCGGGCCTCTACCCGGCGGTCCGCGCGTCCCGCCTGTCCCCGACACTGGCACTGGCGACGGCGTAGAGGAGGGGCGGTGGCCGTTCGTCACGGCGTCGGCGGGGTGACCACCGTCGCCAGGTCCAGGGATGACGCCACACGGACCGCCACCGCCTCCGCGTAGACCGCGTCCGGGCGTTCGAAGGCCGAGCGGGAGGCGCCGCGGAGGAAGGTCACCGCGCCCACCGTGCGGCCACGGCTGCGGAGCGGGAGGCACAGCGCGTGGACCGCGTCGCGCGGCCAGTGGCGTTCCGCCGCCCACTCCTCCGCGCCCTTCGGGCTCGACGCCGCGGCCGACGCGCGCACCGGGCCCGTACGGGACACCGCCTGAAGGACCGGGTGACCCGCCGGGTACCGCACCGGGATGCCGCCGCCCGCGACCGGGCCGACCGGGCCGGGCTCACCACCCGGGGTGGCCGCCACACGGACCAGCCGCCGCTCCCCCACCGCCACGTCGACCAGCGCGTGGTCGGCGAACCCGGCCAGCGCGAAGTCCAGCAGGACCGTCGCCGCCTCCCCCGGGTCCTCGCACTCGGCCGCCGCCACGCCCGCCCGGTGCAACTGGCTGTAGCGGAACCGCAGTCGGTCCGCCTCCTGCTCCGCGAGCCGCTCCTCCGTGACGTCCTGGAAAAGCCACCCCACACCCAGCGGCACCGGCTCCTCCGCGAGCGGTGACGACAGCCGCACGAAGCCGCTGCGCCAGCACCGCCGCCGGTCGCCCTCCGCGGTCCGCAGCGTCACCCACACCTCGGCCAGGGCCCGCGGCGCGCCCTCCGCCAACACGTGCTGGAGCGCGCCCTCCAACTCCTCGACGCCCTGAACGATCAGCTCGCCGAGCGGCCGGCCGAGCAGTGTGGTGCGGCCCCCGCCCATCGCCCGGGCCGCATGCCCGTTGACGGTGGTGGGCCGCAGGTCCACGTCGACGAGGACGACACCCCAGGACGCGTCCTCGAAGAGCGCCTCGCTGAGCGCGATCGAACGCTCCAGATCTATCTGCGCGTGCACCTCGCTGAACGCGCAGTACACCCCGGCGGGCTTGCCGTCCGCGCCCCGCACCCCGGCCGACTGCGTCCGTACGAGGACCCGCCCGCCGTCCTTCCGTACCAGCGCGAACTCGTGCACCAGCCGCCCCGGCGCCGCCATCGCCGCCATCAGCCGCTCCAGCGCCTGGGCCGCGTCGGCCCGCCGCGCCGCCCACCCCTCGAACCCGCGCCGCCCGACGGCCTCCCCGGCGGACCAGCCGAGGATCCGCTCGGCCTCCTTGTTCCAGTGCGTGACGGTCCCGTCGGCGTCGAATGCGCAGAGCGCCGCGTCCATCCCGTCGAGCAACGCGGCGAGCAGATCGTCACCCGGCACGGACGTGGTCTCACTCCTGGCAGCACTCATCCCGGCACCCCCTGCAGGACGGTGTACGCGCGTGCACCCGCACGCCCCCGATCATTCAACTTGAACGTGACGCAGGACACACCCGGTTCAATGAAATCGTTGCGTCCCGGAAACGAACATGGGGCGAGTGAGGAGCAACGACGTCCTGGAGGGCCTGGCCCTCAACCCGGCCTTGCCCGTGCCCCTGTTGCGCCGACTGTTCCACCACCGAGAGGCCTGCAAGGAGGCCGCGCGCAGGCGGACGGACCTCACCGTCGAACTCTGCGAGGAGATCCTGGCGTTCGGGCACGACGACCAGGCCCTCGCGCTCGTCTGCAACCGGACCCTCCCGGCCCCGGTCCGCCACGCCCTCGCCACCCACCCCGACATGTGGGTCCGCTCGGCCGCGATGCGCGCGGAGGGCCTTCCGGTGGATCTCCTCCGCGGCTTCGTCACCGACCCGGACCCGGACGTACGGAAGTTCGCGGCGGCCAAGGAGGACCTGCCGCCCGCCCTCCTCGCCCACCTGGCGGAGGACCCGGACCCCGGGGTGCGGGCCGAGCTGGCCCAGTGGTGGACGAGCGCACCCGAGGACGTCCGCCGCAAGCTCCTCACGGACCCGGAGGCCGCCGTCCGGGCGGCGGCCTGCTCCACCTACTTCAAGCGCCTCCCCCACCCCGTCCCGCCCGCCGACCTGCGCCCGGCGCTCCTCGCCGACCCGGTGACACGGGCGGGCGTGATCGCCCACGTCGACCTGGACGCGGCCACCGCCCGGGACCTCGCATGCGACCCGGACGACGGCGTACGCAAGGCCGTCGCCGCCCATCCTCAGCTCCCGCCGGACCTGCGCGAAGCACTCGGCCGGGACGCGCACCCCGCGGTCCGCGCCGAGATCTTCGTACGTCAGGACATCGACGACGTGCTCCGGGCGGAGATCCACGACGGGCTGGTCGCGGGGGCGGCGCGCGTCAAGGATTTCTGGGAGGGCTACGCCCGCGGCGACGAGGACGCCCTGTGCCGAGTGACGCTTTTCGATCTGCGGTTCCGGGTCGTCGAGTGGGTCCGGGCCGACCCGCTCCCGCACGTCGACTCGCCGTACCCCGCCTTCCGCCGCTCGGCCGCGCACGCCGACGACCTCCCGGACGAGGCCGTCGCCCGCCTCCTCGACGACGAGGACCAGTACGTCCGCCTGGCCATGGCCGTCCGCACCCCCGACCTGGACCCGGTCGTCGCCGAGCGTCTGGAGCGCCGCCACAAGGACAGCCGCAAGGCGCCGACGCGCCCCGCCGACCGCGTCACCTTCCCGCCGGAGACCCTGCGCCGTTTCGCGACCGACCCGAACCCCTGGATCCGCCTGCTCGCCCTCCGCGACCCCGACCTCCCGCCGGAGCTCGCGACGCGACTGGCCGACGACGCGGAGGGCCGGGTGCGGCGGGCGACGGCCGGGCATCCGAAGGTGCCGGTGGCGGCGCTCCTGGAGCTGTTGGCGGATGACGACGGATGGGTCGCAAAGGCGGCGGCCGGGCACCCGGCGCTTCCGATCACGACGATGGAGGCGCTGATCGACGGCCCGGGATCGACGGCGTGAACGCAGCACCCGGCAGGATGGCGGCATGGAGAACCTCGTACCGCGGTGGGGACGACGCGTAGGCGTAAAGGTCGCCGTCCGGGTGCGGGGCGAGTTCGTATACGTCGACGACGTCGACCGCGGCGTCCCGCTGGTCCTGCTCCGGGAGACGGCGCATCCGGAGTTCTGGAGCTTCGCGCTCGGTCGCGGAGGACGGTACGTGGACGGGTGTCTGCCGTCCGGGGCCTGGACGGGCGCCGCCGAGGAGATCCTCGACCACACCTGGACGTACCGCCAGCCCGCGCCGCCCATCGGGCGATGACCGCCGCCGCTCCTGATACCCGCAGCCCCGTCGGCACGTCCTTCGTCGCACCGGTCCGCCCCTGGGACCCCACCGTGGCCGACTTCCTCGCGACCTGGCCACCCGCGCCGGCCCGACAGGCCCGCCGCGAAATCGGAGAATAAATGGCTTGAGGCTTCGCGGAAGGGTTCCTAAGGTATGGAGCACACGCGAAAGGAGGTGATCCGAAAACATGATTTCTTTTCGGACTCGTGAGGTGACTGCGGGCTAACGGCCTGCCGTCGCACTCTGTGCACCTCGGCAGGTCACCTGTCGAAACCCAAGCAGTCACCCGACCCGTGGGCCGCCGGTAAGTCCGGCCGGCTCTCGTCCGAACTCGAGCGGACGGGACCAAGGCCCACGGGTCGTCTGCGTTTTTCTCCGTGTGTCAGCCCCGCCCGGCTCCAGGGCTCGGGTGCGCAGCGCGAGCAGTGCCTCGAAGCGGAAGCGGGGGTCGGCCAGGCGGTCGCCCGAAGAGGGCATCGAGCCGGCGCAGCCGCTGCCGGGCCGTCTGGGGGTGGATGCCGAGGGAGTGGGCCACCTCGGATGCCGTGCGGCCCCAGGACGTGAGGAGCGCGTCGAGGGCCTCGGCGAGCCGTGCCGCCCGGCCGTCGGGCAGTCCGTCGAAGGCGTCCAGGACGCGGCGGCCCAGGAGGCGGCCGATCGGCGCGCCGCGCAGCAGGTGGAGGCGCGCGAGGTCGTCGTCGGCGCGCCGCAGTCCACTGGCGTTCACCGAGCATCTCGTCATCAACTACGACGACATCTCCGGCCGGCTGGTGCTCAACGCCCTCGACCCGGCCCACGCCCAGCGCCCCGCCTGCTGAGGGCGAGGACAAGGCATCCCCTAGGCCAGCGAGAGTCCGCCCGTCCGCTGGGACCTGGCCTCGCCCACCCGCAGGATGACCGCGGCCGCGCCGAGCAGGAGCGCGCTCAGGGCGGCGAGGCCCAGGAGCGTCGGGGCGAGCTCCGTCAGGGTGCGGTGTTCGAGGAGGGCCCCGCGGACCGCGATCAGGCTGCCGGTGAGCGGGAAGACGGCGCCGACGATCTGGATGGCCGCGGGCAGGGCGAAGTGCGGGAGGCGGACGGCCGAGACGAACCAGAGGGGCTCATCGAGGATCGTGTACAGGAACGCCGAGTCGCGGGAGAAGACCAGCAGGCTGTTGAGGAACGCTCCCCACGCGACCGCCGGGATCAGCAGGGCGAGGAAGACGATGCCGTACATCCACCAGGCCGAGACGGACAGCGTGCCGAAGCCGGTGAGGGCGGCGACGGTGAAGCAGGTGAGGAGCCAGGCGTTCTGGAGCAGGGCGCCCGCGCCGTTGGCGAGCATGAGGGTGAGGCGGCCGGCCGGGGAGAGGAAGAGGAGTTCCAGGGTGCCGGTGGCGCGCTCGAAGGAGAGGTGCCAGGCGCTCTGGACGAGGGAGAAGAAGAAGGCGTAGGCGAGGGTGCCGGTGGCCAGGAAGGCGAGGAGCCGGTCGGGGTCGGCGGCGAGCGGCCAGTTCGCGGCGGCCGGGGAGGCGGTGGCGACGGGGCGCAACGTGTAGTAGGTGGTGGCGAGTTGGAGGACGGGCCAGACCAGCATCGAGAAGACGACGAGGGGCTGGCCGAAGAGGCGGCGGTGCTGTTTCAGGGCCTCCGCCGCGAAGACCCGGACGGCGTGGTTCATACGAGGGCCTCCTCGCCGGTCTCGGCGAGCGCCAGGATCGCGTGCTCCAGGCTGGCCTCGGCGATCTCCAGGCCGCCGATCGAGCCGCCCGCCTCGACGATCGCGGCCGTCAGCGGGCCCGCCATGTCGTCCGGGTGGCGCAGGGTGATCAACTCGGCTCCGGAGGGGAGGAGTTCGGAGCTCGCGCCGAGGCGCGCGGCCACCGCGGCCGTCGCCTGGCTCGGGTTGGCGACCGTCAGGCGGATCGTGCGGTGGCTGCCGGTGGCCGCCTTCAGCTCCGCCGGGCTGCCCTCGGCGAGGTGGCGGCCGGTGGAGATCACGTACACATGGCCGCAGAGTTCCTCGACCTCGGCGAGGTAGTGGGAGGTCAGCAGGACGCCCGTGCCCTCCTCGGCGAGGCGGGCGACGACGCGCCGCAGGTCGCGGGCGATCGGGGCGTCCAGGCCGAGCGTGGGCTCGTCGAGCAGGAGGTAGGCGGGCCGGTTGATCAGCCCGCGGGCGATGGCGAGGCGCTGGGTCATGCCGCGCGAGTACCGTTCGACCATGGTGTCCGCCGCGTCCGACAGGCCGACCAGGGTCAGCAACTCGTCGATCCGGGTGCGCAGTTCGCGCTTCGGGACGTCGTAGAGCTGGCCGAAGTACCAGAGGTTCTCCCGGCCGGTCATCCGGGTGTAGACCATGCGCTCGCCGCCCGCGATGAGGTTGATGCGGCGGCGTACGGCGCGGGCGTCGGCGACCGTGTCGAGGCCGTCGACCGTGACCGCGCCGGAGGTCGGGCGCAGCAGGGTGGCGAGGATCTTGATGGTGGTGGTCTTGCCGGCGCCGTTGAGGCCGAGGAGGCCGGTGATCCGGCCGGGCGGGATGTCGAGGTCGAGGCCGTCGACGGCCTTCTTGAGGCTGCGGGGGCCGAAGGGTCCCTTGTCGCGTACGGGGAAGTCCTTGCGCAGCGCGCGCACCTGAATGCCCGTCATGTCAGTACGTCCTTTCTACGGCGCGGGCCTCGGCCCGCGGCAGGTACCTCAGGCCCAGGAACAGGTGGACGCCGCTCAGCAGCGCGCAGACGGCCAGCCGCGGCAGGAGGCCGGGCAGCGACTGCCCGCCGGTGGTCACCGCGTGCAGGACGTCCGTCGCCGCGGTGGTGGGGAGCAGTTCGGCGAACCACTGGACGGGTTCGGGCAGGTAGGCGCGGGGGAAGGTGAAGCCGCCGACCAGGCCGAGGACGATGAAGACGGTGTTCTGGGAGATGTGCGCCTCGCCGGCGGCGATCATGAGGCCGCCGAGTCCGACGGAGAGCGCGAAGACGGCGCCGATCAGCGCGAGGCCGCCGAGGAGCAGCCCGGGCAGGGATGCCACGGGGACGGAGATCCCGAGCAGGGCGACGACGACGCCCAGGGCGAGGAACTCCACGAGGCTGCTGAGGACGGCGAAGACGGTGAAGCCGGCGAGGTACGGGAAGCGGCCGGCGGGTGCGATGAGGAGGGCGCCGAGGGTGCCCTGCCGCTGCTCGGTGATCAGGGCCTTGGCGGACCAGAGGATGAGCCGGACGGTGAACTGGAAGGCGGTCGCGCCGACGACGATGTAGGCGAGGTAGGCGGTGGTGCCGCTGCCTTCGGTGAAGTCGTCGGCGACGGCTCCGCCGCCGATGGCGTGGTAGCCGAGGTACGCGAGCGAGATGGCGAGCGCGGCCGGGAGGACCGTGCCGACGGCGTAGGTCCATGGATAGGCGCGGCGGGTCATCTGCCAGGTGCGCCAGGCGGTTGCCCAGGCTATGGGCATGTGGGCGATCCCCTCCCCCGTGAATCGATCAGTGAGTTTCCTTTCGGAACTTACGGTGAGTTTCTATCGGGAACTCACTCGATGGCGCAAGATGGAGCGGTCGACCGACCGAGGAGGAGACCATGGCCCGAGCCGTGCCCGAGCGCGACGCCGCCTGCGCGATCGCCCAGGCCGCCGCCGTCGTCGGCGACTGGTGGAGCCTGCTGCTCGTACGGGAGACCGCCCGCGGCCGGCACCGCTTCGACGAGCTCCAGCGCGAGCTCGACATCTCCCGCAAGGTCCTCGCCGAGCGGCTGAACCACCTGGTCGACAGCGGCGTGCTCGACAAGGTGCCCTACCAGGAGGGGCCGGTGCGGTACGAGTACCGGCTCAGCCCCTCGGGCCGCGCCCTGCTCCCCGTCCTGGTCGCGATGCAGGACTGGTCCGACCGCTGGCTGCTCGGCGACGGCACGCTCACCGCCTCGGCCGACGAGCACAGCGCCGAGGCCCACCGCGTCCACGAACTCCCCGGCACCCGCCTGCCGCGCCTCACGCTGCCCGCCCACACCGGCGACGAGCGGGACCCGGTGGACCCGGACGCCGCCGCCACCGTGCTCTTCTGCTACCCCGCGACCGGGCGGCCCGGCCCACTGCCCGAGGGCTGGAACGACATCCCCGGCACGGTCGGCTGCACGCTGGAGAACCGGCTCTTCAGGGACGCGTACGAGAGCTTCACGGCGGCAGGCGTCGCCGTCCACGGAGTCTCCACCCAGCGCCCCGACGAGCAGCGGACCTTCGCCGCCGCCGAGGAGATCCCCTTCCCGCTGCTGTCCGACATGGACGCCCGGCTCTCGGCGGCGCTCCGACTGCCGACCTTCCGCGCGGGACAGGCCCTGCGGCTCAAGCGGGCGGTCCTGGTCGTGGACCGGGAGCGGACCGTACGGCACGCGCAGTTCCCGGTCACGGACATCCCGCACGCGGTGGAGACGGCGCTCGCGGAGGCGGCGAAGGCGTCAGGGTGAGAGGCGCTCCACGCGCCAGTCGTCGCCGTCCCCCACCCGCACGTACCGCAGCCGGTCGTGCAGCCGGTTCTCATGGCCCTGCCAGAACTCCACCGTGTCCGGCACGACCCGGAAGCCGCCCCACTCCGGCGGCACCGGAACCTGCTCGTCGTCCGGGTAGCGCGCGGCCAACTCCTCGTAACGGGCCAGGAGTTCCTCGCGGGACTCGATCGCCGAGGACTGGTGGCTGGCCCAGGCGCCCAGCTGGGAGCCGTGCGGACGGGTGCGGAAGTAGGCGACGGTCTCGTCCCGGCCGGTGCGCACCGCCCGGCCCGTGACGATGACCTGGCGGGCCAGCGGATGCCAGGGGAAGAGCAGCGAGATGTACGGATTGGCCGCCAGCTCGGTGCCCTTGCGGGAGCCGTAGTTCGTGTAGAAGACGAAGCCGGCCTCGTCGAAGTGCTTCAGCAGCACCGTGCGGGAGGACGGCCGGCCGTCGGGGGTCGCGGTCGAGACGACCATCGCGTTCGGCTCATGGATCGCCGGGTTGGTGGCGGTCTCCTTGAACCAGCGCGTGAACTGTTCGATCGGTTCGGGGGCGAGGTCGGCCACAGTCAGCTCCGTGGTGCGGTACTGCTCGCGCATGTCGGCGGGATCGAGAGCGTCAGTCACAGAGGCCATCCTGCCGCAGAGACGCAGTCTGCCCGGCACGGCAGCCCGCTAACCCTTCGTCGCCGAATCGGCGCAGTGTGCCGGATGTCACGCTTCCCCGCATCATCGGAACCGTACAGACTCTTCCGCTGGATGACTGTTGATTCCCGACCAACACCCGGATGATTGATCATCGATAGAGGAGCCGCCTGATGTCCGACTTCGTACCCGGACTCGAGGGAGTCGTCGCGTTCGAAACGGAGATCGCCGAACCGGACAAGGAGGGCGGCGCTCTTCGGTACCGCGGCGTCGACATCGAGGATCTGGTCGGCCACGTCTCGTTCGGCAACGTCTGGGGTCTGCTCGTCGACGGGGCCTTCGACCCCGGTCTGCCGCCGGCCGAACCGTTCCCGATCCCCGTGCACTCCGGCGACATCCGCGTCGACGTCCAGTCCGCGCTCGCCATGCTCGCCCCCGTGTGGGGCCTCAAGCCGCTCCTCGACATCGATGCCGAGCAGGCCCGCGAGGACCTCGCCCGGGCCGCCGTCATGGCGCTTTCGTACGTCGCCCAGTCGGCGCGCGGCCAGGGTCTGCCGATGGTGCCGCAGAGCGAGATCGACAAGGCCGAGTCGGTCGTCGAGCGGTTCATGATCCGCTGGCGCGGCGAGCCCGACCCGAAGCACGTCAAGGCCGTCGACGCGTACTGGACCTCGGCCGCCGAGCACGGCATGAACGCCTCCACGTTCACCGCGCGCGTCATCGCCTCCACCGGCGCGGACGTGGCCGCGGCCCTGTCCGGCGCCGTCGGCGCCATGTCCGGTCCGCTGCACGGCGGCGCCCCGTCCCGCGTCCTCGGCATGATCGAGGAGATCGAGCGGACCGGCGACGCCAAGGCGTACGTGAGGCAGGCCCTCGACCGGGGCGAGCGTCTGATGGGCTTCGGCCACCGCGTCTACCGCGCCGAGGACCCGCGTGCCCGCGTCCTGCGCCGCACGGCCAAGGAGCTCGCCGCGCCGCGCTTCGAGGTCGCGGAGGCGCTGGAGAAGGCCGCCCTGGAGGAGCTGCACAACCGCCGCCCCGACCGCGTCCTCGCGACGAACGTCGAGTTCTGGGCCGCGATCATGCTCGACTTCGCCGAGGTCCCGGCGCACATGTTCACGTCGATGTTCAGCTGCGCCCGTACGGCCGGCTGGTCGGCGCACATCCTGGAGCAGAAGCGCACGGGACGCCTGGTACGGCCCTCCGCGCGCTACACCGGCCCCGGCCGACGCGACCCGCAGGAGATCGCGGGCTACGCCGACCTCGCGGCGTTCGCGGGCTGAGAGCCCGCACAGGCGTACCGGGGCGCGCCCGCACAGCCCGCCCCGGCCGAGCCCGGCTCCGCGACCGCGGGCCGGGCCGAGCCATGTCAGGGCCGAGCCATGCCGGGGCCGAGCCATGCCGGGCCGAGCCATGTCAGGGCCGAGCCATGCCGCCCCGGGCCGGGCCCGGGGCACAGGCGGTGGTGAGGTCAGGCGGTCGCGAGCGGGCGCTCGTCCGCGAGCAGCAGGTCCGCGTGGTGGCGGGCCGCGGCCAGGGGGTGGGCGCGCAGCTTGCCCTTCAGCTCGTTGCGGCCGTACTCGGCGAACAGCGGGTTCGCCGGGTCGGTCGTGACCCCGGGCGCCGTCGAGGCGTACGGGAACGGCAGCGGGGCGATCCGGGCGTCGAGCCGCGGGTTGTAGAAGAACGGGACGGAGTAACGCTCCGTCGCCGCGGGCGGGGAGACCACCCGGTGGTTGGTGGCGATCAGATAGCCGTTGGTCGCCACTTCGAGGAGCTCGCCCAGGTTGACGACGAACGCGCCGGGCAGCGGCGGTACGTCGTGGAAGGCGCCGTCCTCGCGCTCCACCTGGAGGCCGCCGACGTGGTCCTGGAGGAGCAGCGTCAGGAAGCCGTAGTCCTTGTGGGCGCCGACGCCCTGGTCGGCGCCGTCGTCGGCGCTTCCCGGGTAGCGCACCAGCTTCAGATGCGGGTGGGCCCGGTCGCCGAAGACGTCGTCGTAGAAGTCGGCGGGCGCGCCGATCGAGGCGAGCAGCTCGTGCAGCAGCCGCTCGGCGACCCCGCTGAGACGCTCGACCCAGTTCAGGGCGGCGAGCCGCAGCTCGGGGAGGGCGGCGGGCCACTGGTTCGGGCCCTGGAGCCACCAGTACGGGGCCTCGCCGGGGGCCGGGACGTGCGCGGGGCGCTCGGCGCCGATGTCGAGCTGGTCGCGCCAGTCGCGGGAGCCGCCGGTGCGCTCGTCGCCGATGCGGGTGTAGCCGCGGAAGTGCGGCGAGTTGGTGGTGTCGAGGGCGATCCGGTCGGCCTCCGGCAGCGCGAAGAAGGCCCGCATGGCGGAGGTGAGCGCCCGGGTCTCGTCCTCGGTCACACCGTGCCCGACCAGCTGGAAGAAGCCGACGTCGTGGGCGGCGCTGTGGAGCTGCGCGTGGAGCAGTCGCCGGGCCTGGGGGCCGCGGTCGGCGGCGGCGAGGTCGACGATGGGGAGCTGGGAGCTGTACGAGGTGTGCGTCATGGTGTGCGTCCGCGGGGTGTACGGGGCCCGGGCGCGCCGCCAGGGGTGGGGCGGGGGCGCGGGTGCCTGAAGTGGAGTGGGGGTCCCCGGACGGAGTCCGGGAAGGGGCTTCGAGGTCAGGCGGAGCGCCGACAGCCCATGCTCGTGACGCGGACGAAGTCCACGTGGCGGCGGCGTACGAGCGAAAGCATGGGACCAGCGTACTGCGGGGCGCGCGAGACGTATGTGGCGCGGGTCACTTCATCGGGTGACCATGGTGTACGGGACCGGTCCGGGGGCCAGGTGTTCAGGGAGGCACCCGTGGCACACGCCCGTACAACCGACGTACTGATCGTGGGCGCCGGCCCCGTGGGGCTGAGCGCGGCCGCCGAACTCCGCCGCCGCGCGGTGCGCTGCCGGATCGTCGACCGGCTGCCGGCCCGGCTTCCGTACGCCAAGGCGGTCGGCATCCAGCCGCGCACCCTGGAAATCTGGGACCGGATGGGGCTGGCCCGCTCCGTCCTGGAGGCCGCCGTCCCCCTGCGCGGCCAGTTGATCCACATCAACGGCAGGGAGGTCGCGCGGATCGAACTCGCGCTGCCCCCCGAGGTGCCGTACGGCTTCGCCGCGCTGCCGCAGTACGAGACCGAGCGCCTCCTGGAGGAGTACGTCGCGGGCCTGGACACGACCATCGAACGCGGCACCGAGCTGCTGTCCTTCACCCAGGACGAGGACGGGGTGACCGCCCGGCTGCGGACCGCCTCCGGCGCCGACGAGGAGCTGCGCACCCGCTATCTGATCGGCTGCGACGGCGCGCACAGCACCGTCCGCAAGGGCCTCGGCCTCGGCTACGAGGGCGGGGCCTTCCCCGAGGAGTACATGCTGGGCGACGTCGAGGCCGACTGGGACCTGCCGTACGGCTACGGCCTGCGGTCCCTGCACCACGCCGAGGACGGCTCGACCGACGACGCGCTGGTCTGCATCCCGCTGCCCGGCACGGGCCGCTACCGCATGTCGATGACGGTCCCGCCGGAGCTCTCCGCCCAGGGTCGCGACGCGAGCGGCGACGGCGTGGCGCACGGTCCGGAGGGCGGCCGGGCGCCGGAGCTTTCCCACATCCAGGCCGTGGTCGACCGGCTGGCGCCCACCCCCACCCGCGTCTCCGCGCTGCGCTGGTCCTCCGTCTTCCGCATCAGCCACCGGATCGTCGACCGCTACGGCGACGGCCGGGTCTTCGTCGCCGGCGACGCCGCGCACATCCACCCGCCCACCGGCGCCCAGGGCATGAACACCGGCATCCAGGACGCCTGCAACCTGGCCTGGAAGCTCGCCCTCGTCCTCGACGGGGAGGCCGGACCCGCCCTGCTCGCCAGCTACGACGCCGAGCGCCGACCGGTCGGCGAAGAGGTGGTGGGCCGGACCGTCCGGCACGCGAGGCAGGGGATGGAGACCGACCCCGAGGACCCGAGCACCCTGATGCTCCGGGAGGCCCAACTGCTCGTCGCCTACCGGGACGGCCCGCTCGCCGGCAGCCCGTACGGACCGGACGACGCGCCCCAGCCCGGCGACCGGGCCCCCGACTGCGGCGGCCTGACCGTCCCCATCGCCGCGTACCCGCTGCGTCTGCTCGACGTCCTGCGCGGCCGCACCGGGCACGTGCTGCTGCTGTACGCGACCGACCCCGCCGATCTGACCAGGGCCGCCCAGGCCGGTGCGGTGGTCGCCACCGCGGTCGGCGGGCGGAAGGCGCCCGGCACGGAGCCGCCGGCCTTCGCGGGGCTCCCCGGACCGGGACTCTCCGGGCCGGACGGGGCGGGATCCGAGAGCAGCCTGCGGACCGTCGCGGTGCTCGCCCGCGAGGCGGCCTCCTCCGCCGCCGACTTCGGCACCGGGAGCGTCCCCGGGTACCTCGACGCGGCCGGTGAGTTCGCCCGGATCTACCGCCCCGACGGTCCGACCGGCTTCCTCGTGCGCCCGGACGGACAGCTCGGCGCCCGCTTCCCCCTCGCCGGCACCGCGGCGGCCCTGACCGGCTACCTCGCCGCACTGTCCGTACCGGCCTGAGCACGGCGACGGATCCGGCAGCCGACGGGACCGCGCCGCGGTCTCAGCGCCGACCGGCAGGAGGGGGTGGGGCTCAGCCCAGGGCCTCGTCCAGGATCTTCGACCACTGGGCCACGATCCGTTCGCGGCGCGCCTTGTCGTCGGTCAGGAGGGTGGCGAGGCCCAGGCCGCGGGCCATGTCGAGGAGCCCCTGCACCGTCTCCCGTACACCCGGGACGGACTCGTCCGCGGCCAGGAGGGACACCGCCATGCGGTGGGACTCGCGGCCGACGCGGGCCTCCAGCTCGGTGACCCGGGCGTGGAGCTGGGGCTCGTGGGCCGCGGCCACCCAGAGGTGCAGGGCCGCGCGGAAGAGCGGCCCGGTGAAGAGGTCGACCAGGGCGCCCACCGCCTCGCGGCGGTCGCGCGCCGGGAGGCTGCGCAGGGCGTGCGAGCGTTCCTCGGCGACGTATTCGACGGCCGCCGTGAACAGGTCCTCCCGGGTCGGAAAGTGGTGCTGCGCGGCGCCCCGCGAGACCCCGGCGCGCTCCGCCACCACGGAGACGGTGGAGCCCGCCCAGCCGTGTTCGGCCAGGCAGGACACCGCCGCCTCCAGGAGCCGCTGCCGGGTGGCGCGGCTCCTGTCCTGCTTCGGGCCGGTCAGAGCCGCCATTCAGGGTCCCGTCGTTCGAGGAAGGCCGTCATCCCTTCGCGCGCCTCCGCGGAGGCGAAGAGCGAGGCCGACCTCTGGACCAGGTCCTCCGCGTCGCGCTCGAAGGTCTCCAGGACTTTAGTCGTGACCAGACGCTTCGACTCGGCCAGCCCCTGCGGGGACCCCTTGCGCAGCCCGTCCAGGATCGCGTCCAGGTCGTCCTCAGTGGCGGTCACCAGACCCATCCGTACGGCCTCGGCCGTGTCGAACCGCTCCCCCGTCAGGTAGTACCGCGCCGCCGCCCGCTGCTCCAGCTTCGGCAGCAGCGTCAGCGAGATGACGGCGGGCGCGACCCCGATCCGTACCTCCGTCAGCGCGAAGTCCGACCCCTCGGACGCGACCACGACGTCGCAGGCCCCGAGCAACCCGAGGCCGCCCGCGCGGACATGCCCGCGCACGACGCCCACCACCGGCTTCGGCAGCTCCACGATCTGCCGGAGCAGGTCGACGAAGGCGTACGGACTCGGCGGAGCCTTCAGGTCGGCGCCGGCGCTGAACGTCGAGCCGGTGTGGGTGAGGACCACCGCCCGTACGGCCGGGTCCTCGCCGCACTCCGTCAGCGCCTCCGCCAACTCGGCGACCAGGGCCGCCGAGAGGGCGTTGCGGTTCTCCGGGGAGTCGAGCGTCAGCGTGGCGATGCCACGGTCCAGCTTCATTCGCGGTCCCTCAGTTCGCGGCGCAGGATCTTCCCCGACGCGGCGCGCGGCACCCCGTCGACGAACTCCACACGCCTGATCTTCTTGTACGGGGCGACCTTCCCGGCCACGTACGCCATGACGCCCTCGCCGTCGAGGTCGGCCGCGCTCGCCTGCCGGACGACGAACGCCTTGGGTATCTCGGCACCGTCCTCGTCGTGCACGCCGATCACGGCCGCGTCGGCGATCCCCTCGTGGGTGAGCAGCAGGGCCTCCAGCTCGGCCGGGGCGACCTGGAAGCCCTTGTACTTGATGAGTTCCTTGACCCGGTCGACGACGAAGAGCCAGCCGTTCTCGTCGACCCGGCCTATGTCGCCGGTGTGCACCCAGCCGTCCGCGTCGATCATGTCGGCGGTGGCGTCGGGGCGGCCCAGGTAGCCCTTCATCACCTGCGGGCCCCGGATGGCGACTTCGCCCTCCGCACCCGGCTCGGCGTCCCGTGTCGGGTCGTCGAGGGAGAGGATCCGCATCTCGGTGGAGGGGAGCAGCTTGCCGACGGCGCCGGGCGGCGGGTTCACGGCGTCGAGGGGGACGACGTGGGTGCCGGGCGACAGCTCCGTCATGCCGTACGCCTGGCGGACCGGCGGCAGTTTCAGCCGGGCCGAGCATGCCTCGGCGAGGGAGGCGTCGAGCGGGGCGGCGGCGCTGACGATGTACTCCAGGGAGGACAGGTCGTAGTCGGCGACGGCCGGGTGCTTGGCGAGCGCGAGGACGATCGGCGGGGCCACGTACAGGCCGTTGATGCGGTGGTCCTGGATCGCGGCGAGGAACTGGTCGAGCTCGAAGCGGGGCAGGACGACGACGGTCGCGCCCTTGCGCAGCGGGGCGTTCATCAGGGCGGTCAGGCCGTAGATGTGGAAGAAGGGCAGGACCGCGAGGATGCGGTCGCCCGGGCCCATGGGGATGAAGGGTTCGAGCTGGGCGAGGTTGGTGGCGATCGAGGTGTGGGTGAGCATCACGCCCTTGGGGACCCCGGTGGTGCCGGAGGAGTACGGCAGGGCGGCGACGTCCTCGTCGGGGTCGAACTCCGGGGCCGGCTCGGGGGCGGTGGTGGCGAGCATCGACTGCAGGGAGCGGATGCCCTCCCCCTCGGGCGCTTGGTCGCAGACGAAGATCTCCTCGATCCCGCCGGCGAGTTCGGCGGCCCGCCGGGCCGGTTCGAGGAGCGGGGAGACGGTGACGATCCAGCGGGCGGAGGAGTCGCGGAGCTGCTTGGCGAACTCCTCCGCCGTGGAGAGCGGGTGGACGGTGGTGACGGAGGCGCCGGCGCGGGTGGCGGCGTAGAACGCGATGGGGAACAGCACGGTGTTGGGGCTGTGCAGGGCGAGCACGTCGCCCTTGCGGACCCCGGCCTCGACGAGCCCGGCGGCGACCCGCCGGTGGAACGCGTCGACCTGGGTGTACGTGAGGGTGAGTCCACCGGTCCCGTCGACCAGTGCGGGGGCGTCCCCGAACTCGGCGGCCCGGCCGAGGACGGCCTCGTGGATGGGGAGGGAAAGGGTGGAGACGGCCTCGTACTCGCTGTGGAACACCATGCAGGCCCCCTGGAGAGGTGGAAGGTGGTCGCCAGGATCGCGTGTGTCGGTACGACTTGGGGAGACCTTGTCAGCACTCCAGGGAAACAATCAAGCGTGCCTGCATGATTCGAGAGGTGCGTCAGCTCTCGCAGGCCACGCCGTCCCCGTCGCGGTCGAGGTGGCGGCCGTAGCCCGGGTCGCCCCGGCGGATGGGAGCGGCGTCGGCGTCGCGCACCGCCGTGCAGTTGCGGTAGTAGACGCTGCCGCCATCGGCGTCCTGGGTGGGCGTGGGCGCCGGGGTGCGCGTCGGCTGCCGTGTGGGCGTCGGCTTCGGGGTGGTGGCCTTGGGCTTCGGGGTGGGCTTGGCGAGCACCTCGTCGGGCGACTTCGGGCACGGGACACCCGGCTCCGTCAGGTACACCACCGGCACGGCGGACGAGACCGGTGCGCCGGCGTCCGGGCGCTGGAAGCAGACCGTCCAGGCGGCGCGGTCGGCGGGGAGGTCGACGTCCTTGTAGGCGGCGTAGGTCCGGCCCAGGTTGTCGGTGATGAGCTGCTCGATGTCCGCGTAGCTGCTGCCGACGAGTCGGGGCATGACCGGAGCGTCCTCGGTCTTCTCCGGGGTCGGCGTGGGAGTGGGGGAGACCGTGGCCGTCGGCTTCGGCGCGGTCTTCGCGTCGTCCTTCGTCTCCTCGGGCGGGTCGCCGAGAAGGAACAGCAGGAACCACAGCCCGGCGAGGACGGTCGCGACGATCTTCTTGTTCCGGCTCCAAAGGCTCGTCCAGGCGAGGGCTATGCCCGCCGGCGGGAGGACGACCAACAGGCAGATGATCAGGGCGGGATGCTGCCACCAGCGTCGGGTGGGCGCGGGGGCGGGCTGGTAGGGCGATGTGTACACGTGCGTCTCTCCCCAGGCCATGGAGCGTGTGCGAAGTGTCGAGGATCGTACACAGAATGTTCACAACCGGTTAGCCTGCGGGCATGGTCTTCAAACGTTTGCTGGGCAAGGGCGGGATCCCGCTCGAGATCGACACCCTCGTACAGTCCGAGCCGGCGCTGCCGGGGGGACTCCTGACCGGTGAAGTGGTGCTGCGCGCGCCCGAACGCAGGGTCGAACTGAAGGGGATAAGCCTGAGACTCGTCACCGATGCGCCCGGCGCCCCCCACGGCGACGGCGACGGCGCCAGCGGCGCCACGGTCGGCAACCCCCGGGTGTGCGGCGACATCAACCGGGTGAAGGGCGGGGGGAGGCGGGTGCCCCACCCCCCACGGC
>NZ_JBHWBS010000091.1:24033-32138 GCF_042735655.1 Streptomyces sp. NPDC059567
TTGGTGGCCGGCCCCCCCCCCCTCGTGGCATAAATCTTTTGGTAAACCCATTCACACCCCACAGCGTGCCCCCGCCCCCCCCCGCGCGCCCCCGCGACGGCGACAGCGGCGACACGTTCGACTACCCGAGTGTGAGCGGCTACTTCAGCCTGGAGAAGGGCGAGGAGAGGCGGGTGCCCATCCGCCATCGGCTCAAGTGGGAGACCCCGCTGACCGAGGTCAAGGGCCACAAGCTGGGGGTCTATCTGGGCCTGCACACCGAGGTCGAGGCCGAGGGGATCAAGGCCCGGACGGACGACGACCTCGTGCACATCGCCGCGTTGCCCCTGCACGAGGCGATCCTCGACGCCTTCGCCGCCGAGGGTTACGCGTGCGGGACCTCACGGATCGTCAGCGACACCATCCCCCGCACCGAATACCACGTCTACCGGCGGCAGAGCATCCAGCTCATCGACCAGCTGACCGGCCACGAGCGCCCGCACAAGCTGGAGTTGAACTTCCACACCAACGCGGTCGGCTGTGAGATCTTCCTCCGCAAGTCCGCCCTTCATGAGCGGTACTGGAAGAGCAAGCCGCCCGCGCTGCGCTTCGTGGCCGCCCATCACGAGGTCGGACGGGTGGACTTCGGAGCGGAGGTACGGCGCTGGATCGGCGAGGTGGCCCTCCTGGGCGACAGTCACGCCGCCGACGAGGACTGACCTGCCCGCCGTCCCGTTCCCTCCTCGGGACTTCCGGAGGGACGGGAGGCCGGCTCCCTGGACTTCCGCAGTCTCAGTACGACTTGGGGAGACCCAGGGTCTGGTGGGACACGTAGTTCAGGATCATCTCCCGGCTGACCGGGGCGATCCGGGCCACGCGGGAGGCCGTGACGAGGCGGGCGAGGCCGAACTCGCGGGTGAGTCCGTTGCCGCCGAGCGTGTGGACGGACTGGTCGACGGCCTTCACACAGGCCTCGCCCGCCGCGTACTTGGCCATGTTCGCGGCCTCGCCCGAGCCGACGTCGTCACCGGCGTCGTACAGGTGGGCGGCCTTCTGCATCATCAGCCGGGCCAGCTCCAGCTCGATGTGGGCCTGGGCCAAGGGGTGGGCGATGGCCTGGTGGGCGCCGATCGGGGACTTCCAGACCTGGCGCTCCTTGGCATAGGCGACGGCCTTGTCGAGGGCGTAGCGGCCCATGCCGATCGCGAAGGCGGCGGTCATGATCCGCTCGGGGTTCAGCCCGGCGAAGAGCTGGAGCAGGCCCGCGTCCTCGTCGCCGACCAGCGCGTCCGCCGGGAGGTGGACGTCGTCGAGTGTGAGCTCGAACTGCTTCTCGTGCGCGTCCAGTTCCATGTCGATCTGCCGGCGCCCGAAGCCGGGGGTGTCGCGGGGGACGACGAAGAGACAGGGCTTGAGGTTGCCGGTGCGGGCGTCGGAGGTGCGGCCGACGATGAGGGTGGCGTCGGCGATGTCGACACCCGAGACGAAGACCTTGCGGCCGTTGAGCACCCAGCCCGCCTCGGTCTTCGTGGCGGTGGTGGTGATCCGGTGGGAGTTGGAGCCCGCGTCGGGCTCGGTGATGCCGAAGGCCATGGTCCGGCTGCCGTCGGCGAGGCCGGGGAGCCACGCGGCCTTCTGCGCGTCGGTGCCGAAGCGGGCGATGACGGTGCCGCAGATGGCCGGCGAGACGATCATCATGAGGAGGGGTGCCCCGGCGGCGCCCAATTCCTCCAGAACGATGGAGAGTTCGACCATCCCGCCGCCTCCGCCACCGTGGGACTCGGGGAGGTTCACCCCGAGGTAGCCGAGCTTTCCGGCCTCGGCCCAGAGGGCGTCGTGGTCGAGGGGGCGGGTGGAGCCGTGGCGCTGACCGAGGGCGGAGACGGCGGAGCGGAGGGCGGTGTGCTCGGCGGATTCGACGACGGAACTCATGCGGGCTGGTCCTCCTGGGCTTCGGTCTGTACGACGGCGAGCAGGGCGCCGACCTCGACCTGGCGGCCGGGGACGGCGTGGAGCGCGGTGAGCGTGCCGGAGGCGGGAGCGATGACGCGGTGCTCCATCTTCATGGCCTCCAGCCAGAGGAGCGGCTGCCCGGCGGTGACCCGCGCGCCGGGCACGATGCCGTCGGCGACACGGACGACGGTGCCGGGCATGGGCGCGAGCAGGGAGCCGGGCTCCCGCTGGTCGGCGGGGTCGGGGAAGCGGGGCCGTGCGGTGAGCCGGTGCGGGCCGACGTGGACGGTGTCGCCGTGCCGGGCCACCTCGAAGTCCCGTACGACTCCGCCGACTTCGAGCCTCACGCGATCGGGGGTGACGCTCACGGGGCGGACGCCCTCGGGGACCGTGACCGTGTACCCCTGCCGGGCGGGCCGGTAGCGGACCTCGTGGTCCCCGTACACCGTGACCTGGTCCTGCGACGCGAGGTTCCGCCAGCCGCCGCCGAACCGCCCCCGGTTCCCCTCGGCCTGCGCGAGCGCGGCGGCGACGGCCGCGTACGCCTCTCCGGGCGGGGCCTGCGTGAGGGCGTCCAGGTTCCGCTCGTAGAAGCCGGTGTCGAGGCGCGAGCTGTCGTGGAACTCGGGGTGCCGCAGGGACGCGACGAGCAGGTCCCGGTTGGTCACGGGCCCGTGGACCCGGGCCCGCTCCAGTGCGTGGGCGAGCTTGCGGACGGCCTCGGCGCGGGTGGGCGCGTGGACGACGACCTTGGCGAGCATGGCGTCGTAGTGGACACCGATGGCGTCCCCGGAGACGTATCCGGTGTCGACGCGAAGGCCCGAAGGGAACTCGAGGGCGTGCAGCGTGCCCGTCTGCGGTGTCCAGCCCGACCCGGGGTCCTCCGCGTACAGGCGGGCCTCGATCGCGTGGCCCCGCGGGGACGGGGGCTCGGAGGGCAGCGACCCGCCCTCCGCGACGGCGATCTGGAGGGCGACGAGGTCGATCCCGTGCACCTCCTCCGTCACCGGGTGCTCCACCTGGAGGCGCGTGTTCATCTCCAGGAAGTGCGCCCGGCCGTCCGCGACCAGGAACTCGACCGTGCCCGCGCCGACGTAGCCGACCGCCTTCGCCGCCGACACCGAACGGTCGTGCAGCTCCGCGAGCAGCGACGGCGGCAGGCCCGGCGCCGGGGACTCCTCGATCACCTTCTGGTGGCGGCGCTGGAGCGAGCAGTCGCGGGTGCCGAGCGCCCAGACCGTGCCGTGGCCGTCCGCGAGGACCTGGACCTCCACATGGCGGCCGTTCTCGACGTACGGCTCGACGAACACCTCGCCGTCCCCGAACGCGCTCGCCGCCTCGGCGGAGGCGGCTGCCAGCTCCCCCTCCAGCGCGGTCAGTTCGCGGACGACCCTCATGCCACGGCCGCCGCCGCCCGCCGCCGCCTTCACCAGGACCGGCAGGTCCGCCCCGGTGACGTCGCCGGCCACCAGCGGGGCGATCCCGAGGAGCTCCTTCGCCCGCGTCTTGGAGGCCATCGCCTCGATCGCGGACGGCGGAGGGCCGATCCACACCAGGCCCGCGTCCAGGACCTGCTGCGCGAACTCCGGGTTCTCCGACAGGAAGCCGTACCCGGGGTGCACCGCGTCCGCGCCCGCCGCCAGCGCCGCCTTCACCACCAGGTCCCCGCGCAGATACGTCTCCGCGGGCGTCGCCCCCGGCAGCCGTACCGCCGCGTCCGCCTCCCGTACGTGCAGCGCGGAGGCGTCCGCGTCCGAGTACACGGCGACCGTCTCGACGCCCAGCTCCCGGCACGTACGGAACACCCGGCAGGCGATCTCGCCCCGGTTCGCGACCATCAGCCTGGAGATCATCACTCGCCTCACATTCGGAAGACGCCGAAGCCGCCGCGCGCGCCCTCGACCGGTGCCGTGTGGATCGCGGACAGGCACAGCCCGAGGACCGTGCGCGTGTCGCGGGGGTCGATGACGCCGTCGTCGTACAGCCGCCCGGACAGGAACATCGGCAGCGACTCCGACTCGATCTGCGCCTCGACCATCGCGCGCAGCCCGGCGTCGGCCTCGTCGTCGTACGGCTGCCCCTTCGCGGCGGCGCTCGCCCTCGCGACGATGGACAGGACCCCGGCCAGCTGCTGCGGGCCCATGACGGCCGACTTGGCGCTCGGCCAGGCGAAGAGGAAGCGCGGGTCGTACGCCCGGCCGCACATGCCGTAGTGCCCGGCGCCGTACGACGCGCCCATCAGCACGCTCAGATGCGGCACCCGGCTGTTCGACACCGCGTTGATCATCATCGCGCCGTGCTTGATGATGCCGCCCTGCTCGTACTCCTTGCCGACCATGTAGCCGGTGGTGTTGTGCAGGAAGACCAGCGGGATGTCGCGCTGGTTGGCGAGCTGGATGAACTGCGCCGCCTTCTGCGACTCCGCGCTGAACAGCACGCCCTGGGCGTTGGCGAGGATGCCGACCGGGTAGCCGTGCAGCTCCGCCCAGCCCGTGACCAGGCTCGGTCCGTACAGCGGCTTGAACTCGTCGAAGTCCGAGCCGTCCACGACCCGGGCGATGACCTCGCGCGGGTCGAAGGGGGTCTTCAGGTCCCCCGGCACGATCCCGAGCAGCTCGTCCTCGTCGTACTTCGGGGGCTCCGAGAGTGCCGGATCGGCGTGCGCCTTGCGGTGGTTGAGCCGCGCGACGATCCGCCGGGCCTGGCGCAGCGCGTCGACCTCGTCGACGGCGTAGTGATCGGCGAGACCGGAGACGCGGGCGTGCATCTCGGCGCCGCCGAGCGTCTCGTCGTCGCTCTCCTCGCCCGTCGCCATCTTCACCAGCGGCGGACCGCCGAGGAAGACCTTCGACCGCTCCTTGATCATCACCGTGTGGTCGGACATCCCGGGGACGTACGCGCCGCCGGCCGTGGAGTTGCCGAAGACCACGGCGATCGTCGGAATGCCGGCGGCGGAGAGCCGCGTCAGGTCGCGGAAGAGCGCGCCGCCGGGGATGAAGATCTCCTTCTGGGACGGCAGATCCGCGCCGCCGGACTCGACCAGGGAGATGACCGGGAGCCGGTTGGCGTACGCGATCTCGTTGGCGCGCAGGGCCTTCTTCAGCGTCCACGGGTTGGAGGCGCCGCCGCGCACGGTCGGGTCGTTGGCGGTGATCAGGCACTCGACGCCCTCGACGACACCGATCCCGGTGACGATCGACGCGCCGACCGGATAGTCGCTGCCCCAGGCGGCGAGCGGCGACAGCTCCAGGAAGGGGGTGTCCGGGTCGACGAGGAGCTCGACGCGTTCGCGGGCGAGCATCTTGCCGCGCTTGCGGTGCCGTGCGGTGTACTTCTCGCCGCCGCCCGCGAGCGCCTTGCCGTGCTCGGTGTCGAGGGCGGCCAGCTTGTCGAGCATGGCGGCGCGATGGGCCGCGTAGTCGGGTCCGCCGGTGTCGAGGGCGGAGGCGAGGACGGTCACAGCAGTTCCTCCGGGGCGGTCACAGGAGTTCTTCCGGTACGTCGAGTTCGCGGGCGCGGAGCCACTCGCCGAGGGCCTTGGCCTGGGGGTCGAAGCGGGCCTGGGAGGCGACGCCTTCGCCGAGGAGTCCGGTGACGACGAAGTTCACCGCGCGCAGGTTCGGCAGGACGTGGCGTACGACGTCCAGCTCGGCGGTCTCCGGCAGGAGTCGCTTGAAACGCTCGACGGTGAGGGTGTGGACGAGCCAGCGCCACGCGTCGTCCGTCCGGACCCAGACGCCGATGTTCGCGTCGCCGCCCTTGTCGCCGCTGCGGGCTCCGGCGACGCGCCCGAGCGGGACCCGGCGCACCGGCCCGACGGGCGGCGCCTCGGGCAGCGGGGGCTCGTCGACCGGTGCCAGTTCCCGCGTCTCGGCGGGTACGGGGATGCTGACGCGGCTCCCGTCGGGGAGCACGGCCGTGTGCGGGACGTCGGCGGCCGGGACGTGCCGGGCCTCGAAGACGCCGTAGGGCGCGCCCTTCCCGGGCGGGGCGGTGACGTGGAAGCCGGGGTAGCTGGCGAGGGCCAGTTCGATCGCGGCGCCGCTGAGGGCGCGGCCGACGGGCTCGGGGGCGGGGTCGCGGACGACGAGACGGAGCAGCGCGCTCGCGGTCTCCTCGGTCGCGGCGTCCGCGTGATCGGTGCGGGCCAGCTCCCAGCGGACCTCGGCGGGACGGGACTTGGAACGCTCGAAGGCGTCCTCGATCTGCTCCCTCACGAACCGTGCCTTGGCCTCGATGTCGAGGCCCGTGAGGACGAGGACGACCTCGTTGCGGTGGCCGCCGATCCTGGTGAACCCCGCCTTGAGGGTGGGCGGCGGCGCCTCGCCCCGTACGCCGTCGATCCGCACGCGGTCCGGCCCGTCCTGGGTGAGCCGTACGGTGTCGAGCCGGGCGGTCACGTCGGGGCCCGCGTAGCGCGCGCCCGACGTCTCGTACAGGAGCTGTGCGGTGACCGTGCCGAGGTCGACGACGCCGCCGGTGCCGGCGTGCTTGGTGATGACGGCGCTGCCGTCGGCGCGGAGTTCAGCGAGCGGGAAGCCCGGGCGGCGCAGCGCGCGCGGGTCGTGGTCGGTGAAGAAGGCGTAGTTGCCCCCGGTGGCCTGGGTGCCGCACTCCAGGACGTGCCCGGCGACGACCGCGCCCGCCAGCTTGTCGTGCTCCTCCGCGCCCCAGCCGAAGCGCCACTGCGCGGGGCCGGTGACGAGGGCGGCGTCGGTGACGCGGCCGGTGACGACGACGTCGGCGCCGGCCGTCAGGCAGGCGGCGATGCCGGCGCCGCCGAGGTAGGCGTTGGCGGTGAGGACTCCGTCCTCGACGGGGAGCCGGTCGCCCTCGACGTACGCGATACGGGTGGGGATGCCGAGCCGTCGGCTCAGCTCCCCGAGCGCCTCGGCGAGACCGGCGGGGTTGAGGCCGCCGGCGTTGGTGACGATGCGGACGCCGCGCTCGTGGGCGAGGCCGAGCCCCTCTTCCATCTGACGCAGGAAGGTCTTGGCGTAGCCGGCGTTCGGGTCCTTCAGGAGGTCCCGGCCGAGGATGAGCATGGTGAGTTCGGCGAGGTAGTCGCCGGTGAGGACGTCCAGTTCGCCGCCGGTGAGCATCTCGCGCACGGCGTCGAAGCGGTCGCCGTAGAAGCCGGAGGCGTTGCCGATGCGGAGGAGGTCCACTAGGCCCCCTGCGGCGCACGGCCGGTGCCGGCCGGGCCCGCGAAGGCCTGGGCGATGGTGAGCCAGTGCGCGGCGTCGGGGCCTTCCGCCGCGAGGGCGGTGTCCTCGGGGTGGACGCGCTGGGTGACGAGGAGGCAGAAGTCGAGCGCGGGCCCGGTGATCCGCTGGGCGGCGTCCTGGGGTCCGTACACCCACTCCTCGCCGTCGGGGGCGGTCAGTTCGACGCGGAAGGGCTCCGGGGGCGGGGTGATCCCCCGTACGAGATAGGCGTAGTCGCGGGCGCGGATGCCGATCCAGGCGACGTGGCGCAGCCGGGTGGTCGGCTCGCGTACGACACCGAGGGCGTCGGCGATGTCCTGGCCGTGCGCCCAGGTCTCCATGAGCCGGGCGGTAGCCATGGAGGTGGCGCTCATGGGCGGCCCGTACCAGGGGAAGCGGGCGCCGGGCGGTGCCGCGCGCAGGGCGCTCTGCAGCCGTTCGCGGCCGACGCGCCACCGTCCGAGCAGCTCGGCGGGCGGGAGCGCGGCGCCCTCTTCGGCCCCGTCGTCGACGAACGTGCCGGGCGCTGCGAGCGCCTTCTCGGCCTCGGCGGCGAAGGCCTCGGGGTCGGTGGCGGCGAGCAGGGCCGCCCGGTCGGTCCAGGCGAGATGGGCGATCTGGTGGGCGATCGTCCAGCCGGGAGCGGGAGTGGGCGCGGCCCATCCGTCGTCGCTCAACCCCCGTACAACAAGGTCGATTTCCTCGCTCTCGCTGCGCAGATCGTCGAGGACGACGGCAGGGTCGGACACGGTGCGCTCCCCTCGGGACACGGGCGTGTGCCGAGGAGCATGGCAGCGGACGGAGAAACAATCAAGCGTGCTTGCTTTAGATTCTCGACCGCCCGCACGGACGGGCCCCCTCCCCCCCGCCGCTTAGGTTCTAGCGATCATCGCAACGCCCCAGTTCAGGGAGAGCGATGAGCTTCGAGCCCCGCGAGAACCGGCAGCACACCGGGGGTTACAAGTT